>DASZWV010000206.1:0-2237 GCA_035546115.1 Phycisphaerales bacterium | reverse complement strand
CTCGGCGCCTGTCTCCGCGAGCACGGCCAGCGCATCGACCTCCGCAGCCTCTGGCTCCCCGAGACCGCGAGCAACCCGCACATCCCGCACGATCTCGACGGCATCGACGCCGTCATCTCCCTCGGCGGCCCGATGAACGTCGGCGACCGCACGCCCTGGATGGCCCGCGAGCTCGCGTTCCTCAAGCTCTGCCATCAGCGCCAGTTGCCGCTGATCGGCATCTGCCTCGGCGCACAGATGATCGCCAAGGCCCTCGGCGGCGAGGTCGGACCCATGACCGATGCGAGCGGCGCACCCACCGCCGAGTGGGGCATGGCCCCCGTCCGCCAGCACCCGGCCGCGAACACCGAGACCGTCCTCGCCGGCGTCCCGTGGACCTGCTGGCAGATGCACGCCCACGGCCAGGAAGTCAAGACGCCCCCGCCCGGCGCGCTCGTCCTGCAGTTCTCCGACAAGTGCAAGGTCCAGTCCTTCCGCACCGGCCTGCGCACCTACGCCTTCCAGTACCACTTCGAGTGGGACCTCGCGGTCATCCAGCACATGCTCCGCGGCAACGACCCGCAGATCGCCCTCGCCGGCATCACCGACCCGCGCGCCGCCCTCGACACCGTCCGCGGCTACTACGAGGAGTTCGCCCGCGCCAGCGATCGTCTCTGCATGAACCTCGTCGAGTATCTCCTCCCCGTCAGCCGCCGGATCGTCGCCTGATGACGCCGTTTCGCCTCCCAGTCCCCGCCGACTTCATTCTCGCCCGGGACGTCTGCTCCTACGGCTACTTCCTCCTCGAGCCCAACCACTGGGACCCGGCCGGCCACACCTTTCGCACCACCATCGACCTCGGCCCCAGGGCCGTCACGCTCCGCATCTCGCAGGGCGCCGTGCCCGACCCGGAGCGCACGCACACCTACCGCTCCATCCGCGAGAAGGCCGGCACGCCGCTGAGCGTCCGCCCCGACGCCAAACTCTCCCCCGAGGAGAAGAAGATCGCCCGCCGCGCCATCGAGCGCATGCTCCACCTCAACGAGACCCAGGAGCGCATCGGCGAGTTCCACAAGCTCGACAAACGCTTCAGGAAGACCGGCCGCGGCCGCCTCATGCGCTCCCCCACGCTCTTCGAGGACGTGCTCAAGACCGTCACGAGCTGCAACGTGCAGTGGCCCAGCACGATCATCATGAACCGCCGCCTGTGCGAGGTCGTCGGGCGCGAGTCTGCCAGCGGCCTGCACGCCTTCCCGACGGCCGAGCGGCTCGCGGCCATGCGCCCGGCAAGCCTGCGGGCCCGATGCCGCGTCGGCTACCGCGACGCCCGCATGATCGAGCTCGCCCGCATGTTCGCCAGGGGCGAGGTCGACCCCGCGTGGATCGAGAACCCCGCCACGCCCGACGACGACCTCTGGGACGCCCTGCTCGAGTGGCCCGGCATCGGCCCCTACGCCGCGGCCAACATCATGCAGCTGCTGGGGCGCTACCACCGGCTGCCGCTGGACACAGAGAGCGTCCGCCACGGGCGCGACCTGCTCGGCTTCAAGGGATCGAGCGCCAGGATCATGAAGCGGGTGCACAGGCACTACGAGCCCTTCGGCCAGCACCGCTTCCGGTCGTACTGGTTCGAGCTCTGGGAGTTCTACGAGCGCAAGCGCGGCCCCGCCTGGACCTGGGAACGCGAGACGACGGGCAAGACATTCACGGCAAGCCAACTCGCCGACGAGCCGCGAACGAAGTGAGCGCGAATGGACCTGCGCATCTGGCAAACCCTCGCCGAAGCCAAGCACGAGGAACTCATCCGCCTCGCCGGCGAGACGGACGCAAAGGACGTCGCCGCGGTCGCCCGGCTGCGGAAGCTCTGTCCCGATGCCGAGCTTGCGCGAGCGGCCCTGATGCTCGCCGAGGCCCGCCGCAAGGCCGTCCCGAAGTTCGGCGCCGAGCGTGCGGCAACCCTGTGGGCCGATCCGGCGGGAGTCGAGATGGCGACCTCGCACGCCGTCGCGTGCCACAAGGGGGGCCGCATCGAGTCGCTATCGGGGGGCGCGAGCGTGCACGACCTGTGCTGCGGAATCGGTGGCGACACGATCGGGATGTGCGATGAGGGTGTGAGCGTCCGGGCATTCGACGCCGACCCGGTGCGTGCGTGGATGGCCGGGCGCAACTCGGGCGCCGGTGTCAGGTGCATGCGCGTTGAGGACATCGGGGAGCTTGCGGAAGAAGCCCACATCGATCCGGCGCGGCGAAGCGAGAGC
>DASZWV010000205.1:0-15927 GCA_035546115.1 Phycisphaerales bacterium | reverse complement strand
GACCTATCGACATTCTAACCAAGCCCCCTCCGGCGAGCAGTTCGCGGCGGATCGCGTCCTATTGTCCCGGGCTCGGGAGATGCCGTTGCGCCGACAGGGCCGGATTGATCCGTGCATGCCGACGTTCCCGTCGGAGCCCTCCATTGTGCACAACCTCGCGCCCATCCACAGAGACTCGGCGCCGCGGCCGAAGGTGAAGCCGCGGCGGCATGGTGACGGTTCTCCGATGCCCCCAAGGAGTGTCGCAAGCTCGGCATCGACCGATGCGATGCGGAGCTCGCCGGCCCGACTCGCAGAGAATACGGCTGCGCCCGGCCCATCACTTACAGTCTGGACCATCGGCCACTCCGCGCGCCCCCTTGCCGAGTTCATCGATCTCCTCAAACGCCACGAGATCTCGCTATTGGCCGATGTGCGGTCGCACCCGGGCTCGCGCAAGTTCCCCCAGTTCAATACGGAGATGCTTGCCCAAGCTCTGCCGGCAGCGGGGATCGCCTACGAGCACTTCCCCGAGTTGGGCGGGCGTCGGCGGGCCAGCCCCGACTCCATCAACTCGGCCTGGCGCAACCCCTCGTTCCGCGGCTACGCCGATTACATGCAGACCCCGCCGTTCCGCGGCGGCATCAACCGCCTGCTCACGGAAGCCCGGGCTCGCCGCACCGCCGTGATGTGCTCCGAAGCGGTCTGGTGGCGGTGCCACCGCTCCATGATCGCTGACGACCTGAAGGCCGCCGGTGTGCGGGTTCTCCACATTCTCTCCCAGAGCAAGGTCCAGGAGCACCCGTACACCTCGGCCGCCGCTATCGTCGATGGGCGGCTCTCCTACACCGGCGGTCTGCTGATCAATCCCCCACACGCCCCGAAAGAGGCACCATGACCCGCCCGTTCAAGGTCGGCGACCGCGTCGAGTGGAACTCCGAGGCGGGGCGCGTCCGGGGGACGATCCGCAGGAAGATCACTGCGCCCATGACGTTCAAGGGATACACGGTCCACGCTTCCAAGGACGAGCCGCAGTACCTGATCCAGAGCGACAAGACGGAGCACCAAGCAATGCACAAGGGCTCGGCGCTCAAAATGGCCCGCGCGGGCCCGAAGCGACGCCCGGCGCGATCCAAGCCCAGGGAGTGAGCACTTCGAGACGGCGCACTGTCGCAGCGGATGCCAACGAGGACTGCTTGTCGAGTTTCTACTCCGCAGCGCTGCGTCTCAACCCTGCTGCGGCTCCAGTTCGGCCGCCCACGCTGGCGATCCGTCGGCCTTACGGATCCTCGCCGCGCACACCTTGTACTCCGGGATCTTCGAGATCGGATCCTGGGCGGAGATGGTGAGCTGGTTGGCGCTCTTGCGGCCGGGCCAGTGGTAGGGAATGAAGATGGTGTCGGGGCGGATGGTGGTGACGACCATCGCGCGGAGCGTGCAGTCGCCGCGGCGGGACTCGGCGGTGACCCAGTCGTTGTCCTTGATCCCGAGCGTCTCCGCGAGACGCGGGTGCATCTCGATGCGCGGCTCCGGGTACTGGTCCACCAGCGGGCCGATCCGGCGCGTCTGCGTGCCGGAGAGGAACTGGCTGACGACGCGCCCGGTGGTCAGCATGAGCGGGTAATCGGCGTCGGTGTCTTCCGCGGGCGGCGTGTACGGGGCCACGTTGAAGCGGGCCTTGCCGTCGGCGAAGTAGAAGGGGCCCGCGCCCTTGGCGACCACGTTCCACGAGCCGGGCTCGAAGAGGCGCGGTGTGCCGGCGTGGTCGATCGGCTTGCCATCCGGGCTCTCGCTGTAGCAGGGCCAGCAGACGCCGTATCGCTGCTCGATCTTCTCGTAGGTGATGCCCGAATAGTCGGCGACGCCGCCCTTGGACGCGGTGCGGAGCTCATCGAAAATGGCCCGGGGCTCCTGGAACGTGAAGCCCCCGGGGCGGTCGAGCGCCGCGGCGATGTCCTGGATGATGCGCCAGTCCTGCCGCGCATCGCCGGGGCAATCCACGGCCTTGTTGATCTTGATGACCCTCCCTTCGATCTGCGTTACCGTGCCTTCATCCTCCTCCTGGAGCGAGCCGGGGAGCACGATGTCGGCGTGGCGGGCGGTCTCGTTCATGAAGAAGTCGATGGCGACGTAGAACTCGAGCTTGCCCAGGGCGCGAGCGATGAAGTTGTTGTCCGGGAGGGAGACCACGGGGTTGAAGCACAGGGAGAGGAGGCCCTTGATCTCCCCCGCGTCGATCTTGCGGAACATCTCGTAGCAATCCAAGCCCGGGCCGGGCATGTCGGGCTCGGCGATGCCCCAGATCCTGGAAATGTGGGCGCGATGCTCCGGATTGGCGATGTCCCGCATGCCGGGGAGCTGATCGCACTTCTGCCCGTGCTCACGCCCGCCCTGGCCGTTGGCCTGGCCCGTGATGGTGGCGTAGCCGCACCCCTCGCGCCCGATGCGGCCGGAAGCCAGCACGATATTGATCGCCCCCAGCACGTTCTGCACGCCGTGAGAATGGTGCTCAATGCCACGGGCGTGCATGAGGAAGCTGGACTTGGCGGTGCCCCACCATTCCGCGGCCTGGCGGATCAGCCGCTCGGGAATGCCGGTCACCTCCGCCGTCCTGGCCGGGGTCCACGTGGCGACATGCTCGGCAACCTTGTCGAAGCCAACCGTGAAGTTCTCGATGAAGGGACGGTCGATCCACCCCTTCTCGATCATCAGGTTCAGGACGCCGTTGAAGAGCGCGATGTCGCGCCCGGGTTTGACGGGGAGGAACAGATCGCACGTCCGCGCGAGTGGCGTGATCCGGGGATCGACAACGATGATCCGCGCGCCGTTCTCGCGGGCCTGCCACACGTATTCGGTGGTAATGGGCGCACACTCGGCGACGTTGGCGCCGCTGATCCAGACGAGTTCCGCCCTCGGGATGTCGCTCCAGGGGCTCGCGGCGCGGTCGATTCCGAAGGCCTTCTTGTTGCCGGCTCCCGCGCTGACCATGCACAGCCGGCCGTTGTAGTCGATGTACGGCGTTTTCAGGCAGACCCGGGCGAACTTGCCCATGAGGTACGCCTTCTCGGTGGTGAGGCTGGCGCCGCTGAGCACACCCATCGCCGCGTTGCCGTGCTTCTGCTGGATGCGTCCGATCTCGGACGCGACGCGCTTGATCGCCTCGTCGTACCCGATCGGGCTGAACCCCTCGGGCACGCCGGCATCTCGCTTGAACGCCGTGAGCAGCCGGTCGGGGTGGGCCCCCTGGAGATATCGCTTCACGCCCTTGGGGCAGAGCATTCCCCGGTTGAACGGGAACTCGTACCACGGCTCGAAGCCGGTGACGACGTTGTCCCTGACCTTGAGCTGGATCCCGCACTGCTGTCCGCAGAAGCAGCAGTGGGTCTTGACAAGCCGATCCGGCTCCGCGTCGGTGGCAAGTCGGGCGCTGTTGGAGCGGGCGAGGTGCGGCCCAAAGCGGTCCAGAACCCGGAGAAGATTGGCGGGAGAAGTCGTCATGTTCCTGGCCGCTCCGAATGGAGGGCGACGGTCAGCAGCATCACGGCGCGTTCGACTGCCCGCACAGCGTGACGAACGCGCGGGGCCATTACCAGCACGCTTCCGGGCGCGAGGTGTTGGGGATGGCCGTCGGTCGAAACCTCCAGCTCGCCGTCGATGCACTGGATGACGACCGTGCCGTTGGCTGCGTGCGGCGCCAGACTCGCCCCGCGCTCGAACACAAAGAGGGCCACGGTGGCGCCTCCGTGGCGGGCGAGCACCTTCTGGCGGTGGCCGTGCCCGGACACGCCCTGTTCCTGCCACAGCTCCTCGGCGGCGGCGCGAAGTTCAAACAATGCGAACGGCATTGCGAGCCGCTCGGCGGGGGGTTCACGGAGCCGGTCGTCTTTGTCGGTCATTGGGTCGCCCCCGGGGTTGCCAGTGGAGGGTCGATGAACGCGGCGACATCGACCAGCCCGGGTCGCGCGGTCGCCTCGCGGCCGCGACCAACCTGCCACAGACGGCCCTGGGCCAGGGCCATGCCGACCCGGCGGCAACGAGGGCAGACCCGCTGGTAGTGTTCCGCAGGGTGACCGGGCATGTCGTACGAATACCCCAGCTCGCGCTCCACACGGATCAGATCCTCGACGTGCATCTTCGAGGCGAAGGGCTGGGAGCAGCCGGCGCACATCGCCTGCTCGCCGGCGATGCCGGCGTCCTTGTAGAAGGCCACGCCGAGCTGCGCGGGCCTCTGGAAGATGTGGAAGAACTTGCCGAACGGCAGCCACAGCAGCGTGAAGATCACGCACCCCGCGTGCAGGATCGCCAGGAAGTCGTAGGCGTATCCCTTCATCCATGTGTAGCTGGCCGTGAGCATCAGGCCGGTGATGCTCACCGCGAACAGCAGAATCAGCGGCAGAAAGTCCTCTCCGAACTGCTGGACCGCCTCGGCGCCCCGATCGCGCATGCGACGCCGCATGGCGATCATCACCCCGGCAATCACCAGGAACGACGACCAGACCAGGCCATGGAAGAGCACCATCGCGACCAGGCCTCCGATGCGGAAGCTGAAGGCCGGAAATCCGAAGACAAAGACGGTGTAGCGCTCGAAGTCCCCCACCGGAGTCTCGAAGTGGATCCAGCCGAACACCAGCGGGAACGTGATGGCCACCGCCGCGAGACACCCCCACATGATGAGCCAGTGCGCAGCCCACCGCGGCCGGCTGCGCCTGAAAATGAAGTTGTTGAGAGCAAAGACCCCGATGAGCCGTCTCGGCCAGTTCCCGAGATTGCGCAGCAGTCGATCGCTGGAGAAGAACACCCGCCAGCCCCGCCGCCAGTAGAGCGCGGTGGGCGGGCGCTGCAGCCACATGGAATAGCGATACACGATGGCGAAGGCCGCGAAGAGGGTGGCGAAGGTGTAGCCGACGAGCGCGGCGTCGAAGTGCGCGAGGTTGCGGGAGCCGATGGCGATGAGCCCGCCCAGGAGCAGCGTGGCGACAACCGCGTGCGTGATGGAACGCAGGACTTCTCTGCCCATGAGCGCCAAGCTCGTCTCCTGGTTGCGGGAGCGTTCCGGTATCGAATCGCCCGATGGAGTCTATCACCCTTGCTCGGTCACGGTCGGCCGCGGTGCTGTGGTGGCCCGGATCGGGATCGGCGCCGGCCCGTGGCTCGTCGCTTCGGCCGCGCGGACACTCGAAGTGCTTCACGATGAGCACACGGGGCGTGCCAACCCACGATGATGCGCGCGGCATCCATCGTGTGAGGGCGGCGGGCTCAGAGAGGTCCGCCGAGGCGGATGGATGCTCCAACAACGAGCATCAGGACCGCCAGGATCGTGATCGCCCAAGCGTGGAGGGCAAACCGTTTCATCCCGGCCTCATCCAGACGGGGAAGGATGCGGTGGTAGGCGTGCCCGCCCAGGACCAGCGTCAGCGTGAGCAGCGCGACTTTGAGGAGCACCAGGTGGGAGGCGGGCGTTGGCTGCCGGAAGATGTTCTGCCAACCGCCCAGCCAGTGGTCGGCGAGCCATATTCCGGTGGCGAGCTGCACGACCAGGGCGATCATGCCGACCCTGCCGTAGCCGCGTTCAAAGTCGACGATGCGCCCCGGATCGCGCTCGCGCCGGGCTATCGGCATGACAACACTTACGAGCACGACGTGTCCGCCGATCCAGACCGACGCGCCGAGCAGATGCAGGATGACCAGCACCATGTACATCATCGGATCACTCCCGGCGGATGGGTGGGCCGGGCTCAGGCAGCGCCTTGCGGGGAGGCCTCGAGTGCGAGCGCGCGAGGAAACAGGATGTTGTTCTCCTTGTGGACGTGCTCGTGCGTGTCTCGCTCAAGGCGTTTGAGGTCGTTGAGGAGCACACGCCAACTGTTGCACGCGCCCAGCGGGGGCGCGTATCCGCGCGTCAGCGAGCGAAACTGCGCAAGGGACCGACCGGCGTCTTCGTGCTCGTGCATCAGGCAGCGGATAGGGCGGTCGAAGGCGATTGGCCCGTCCGATCGGCCGGCCTCCCTGGACCTGATGAGCGGGAACAGCACGCGCTCTTCCTTCTCCATGTGCGCGATCATGTCATCGGCGAATCGCTCGAACTCCTCGGACAGAGTTCGCAGCTCCGGGTGGGCGTCCCCGTGAACCTTCGCCACCTTCCGGCTCAGTTGCCGCATGTGCGGGAGTTCGTCTTTCAGATACTGGTGGTGGGCCGACTCGATGTTGGTGGTGAGATCGGCCAGGCTCATGCCGGCCCAATCCCCGACGCCCGACCCGGGGGCTTGCGCGGCCGTCTCCAGACGAGCGAGCACATCGGCGGGATCCAGTCCACGCTTGCGGCAGGCCTGGGCGAGCGGGATGGATCCGCCACAGCAATAGTCGATGCCCAGTTGCTCGAAGATGCTCGCGGCGCCGGGGACGCTCGTGGCGATCGTTGCGACGGTCATTTCCGGGGTCGGGTCGTGGTCCATGATCAGCTCCGTTGGTTGGCGGCCATGTACAGCGCCCGATGCGGGGCGGGCCGGGTCGCATTTGTCAATATTCAGATATGGATATTGAGCATATCGGCCGTGCACCAAGGATCAAGCCGAGCGGTCGGGCGCGACGATCAACCGGGGTTTCCGCTGGTCGCGCGGAGCAGGTCGGCAGACGTTCGCATTACCGCACCGGGGTGAATACCGGAACATGGACCCGAACACGCCTGGAGACTCGACGGCGATTGACGATCGCTCCGATGATGGATATACCACTATGGATATCTAGATATATCCGCAACCGCGGCCTGCCTGCCCCCGAGAGCACACCGATGAACGCCCAGCCCATTCGCCCACGTTCGATTTCCAACCCAAACGACCACGGCCTCATGGCCGTGCTGGGGATATTCGGCGGGCTGGCCGTGGTGTGGGGGCTCTCCGCGGCCGCGGGCCTCGGCCTGTCGGCATGGTGCGGCCCGGCCCCCGAGCGCGATGAACAAGAGCGATTGGCGCATCTCACGCCCGACGAAGTTCGGGAGCTGGACTTTGTCGCCCACGGCAAGGCCATGTTCATGGCAACATGTTCCGCGTGCCACGGGAGCGACGCTCGAGGCCTTCCGGGAAAGGGCAAGAACCTCGTGTACGGCGACTTCCCCAGAAGGACCGGCGATGCGGAGCTCGCGGCCTTCATCAAGAAGGGGCGTCCTGCGACGGACCTTTGGAACACCACAAAGGTCGACATGCCGCCCAAGGGCGGGAACAGCGACATGACCGATGTGCAGATCGAGCAGGTGGTCTCGTACTTGCGGGCCCTTCAGAACCCGCACCGCATTTCCGAGGCCGGACTGGCGGCGGCGGAACTGCGCCTCAAGGAGGCCACGGAGCGGGCGGAGGCGGAACAGGCGGCCGCCCGGGCTGTGAAACTCGCGGAGCGGGCCGCCGCCAAGCAGGCGCAGCAGGCCGCCGCCCCGGCGCCGGCGTCCGGCGCAGCGGAATCGGCGGAGGAAGAGGAGTTCGATGCGGAGACCATCGCCCTTGGCGGGCAGCTCTTTGCTTCGACCTGTTCCACGTGCCACGGGAAGGATGCCAAGGGCCTTCCCAAGAACGGCAAGGACCTGGTCCACAGCGCGTTCTGCAAGGCCACAAAGAATGAAGACCTGATCGCGTTCGTCAAGCACGGGCGGGGTCCGGGCGAGCCCGGAAACACGACGGGCATCGCGATGCCGCCCAAGGGCGGAAATCCCGCCCTCAACGACGACAAGATCGAGGCGATCGTTGCGTACATCCGCTCGCTGCAGAAGGCCGAGATGGTCGGCCGCTAGTTCCCATCGTGCACCACACCGCGGCCGGGCGCGGGCGCATACCCCCGACGGCCGCATAACGGAGACCACCATGAAAACCGCGAAACTGAGCATCCCGAGAACGCTGGCGATGGCCGCCGTTGTCGGCGCGATGCTGGTCGGTTCGTCCCCAACCGTCCACGCAGACTGGCAGCCGCCGGCGAAGAAACGGGTCAAGAAGGAGAAGGAGGTTGCCCCGCCAACCCAGGCGCAGCTGGATGCACTGGCCAAGCTCGCGGTGGCGCGGAAGCTCACCCCGGACGATCTGATGGCCGCGGCCAAGACGTACATGCCCAGCGGTCGGATCGACGACTACATCCTGTTTGCGTCGGGTGGGCAGAGCGGGTCCGTGTTCGTGGTCGGAGTTCCGTCGATGCGATTGTTGCGCAGCATCGCGGTGTTCACTCCGGAGTCTTGGCAAGGGTACGGATTCTCCGGCGAGAACGATCCCATCCGCGAGCGGCTCAAGGTCAACGGCAAGGATGTGGACTGGGGCGACACCCACCACCCGGCGCTCAGCGAGACCAAGGGGGAGTACGACGGGCAGTTCCTGTTCATCGGCGACAAGGCCAACTCGCGGGTCGGCGTGATCGACCTGCGCGACTTCGAGACCAAGCAGATCGTCAAGAATCCGCTCACGATCAGCGACCACGGCGGGATGTTTGTCACCCCGGACACCGACTACGTCATCGAGGGTGGGCAGTACGCGACGGTGCTCGGCAACGGGTACGCGCCTCTCGGCGATTACCAGAAGTCGTACCGAGGCCTGATTACGTTCTGGAAGTTCGATCGGGCGACCGGGCGAGTTGACGAGGCCAAGTCCTTTGCGATGGAGTTGCCCCCCTACTTCCAGGACCTTGCGGACGCCGGCAAGGGCCCATCCGAGGGCTTGGTGTTCCTCAACTCGTTCAACACCGAGATGGCGACGGGCGGGATCGAAAACGGCAAACCGCCCTTCGAGGCCGGCGCCAGCCAGCGGGACATGGACTACATGCACATCATCGACCTGCACAAGGCCGAGGCCGCCTTCAAGGCCGGGAAGGTCGAGAAGATCAACGGCTTCTCCGTGATCAGGATCGCAACGAGCATCTCCGATGGGCTGCTCTTTCTCACGCCCGAGCCCAAGAGCCCGCACGGCGTGGATGTGACGCCCAACGGACAGTACGCCGTGGTGGCCGGGAAGCTCGATCCGCACGTGACGGTCTACTCAACCGAGAAGATCAAGAAGGCCATCGCGGAAAAGTCCTACAGCGGGACCGATCCCTACAACCTCCCCATCCTCAACTATGACGCGGTGATGGAGGCGCAGGTCGAGGTCGGGCTTGGTCCGTTGCACACGCAGTTCGACGAGAAGGGCTATGCCTACACGTCGCTGTTCCTGGAATCCGCGGTTGCACGCTGGACCCTCGGCGGGGACTACGCCAAGCTGCACGAGGAACAGCCCTGGAAGCTGGTCACCAAGACGCCCGTGCAGTACAACATCGGCCACCTGTGCGTGGCCGGGGGTGACTCCGCATCACCAGACGGCAAGTACCTGATCGCCATGAACAAGTGGTCGATCGATCGGTTCTTCACCACCGGCCCTCTCCTGCCGCAGAACTTCCAGCTCATCGACATCAGCGAGGGCGGCACGACCATGCCGGTGCTGTACGACTGCCCGATGGGCGTGGGAGAGCCGCACTATGCCCAGATGATCAAAGCCGACAAGCTCAAGCCGTGGGGCGTCTATCCCGAGGTTGGATGGGACCCGCAGACCCAAGCCGTCGAGCCGGGGGCTCCGGCGCCCGGGGCCGAGAGGGTCGTCAAGAAGGGCAACCAGGTCGAGGTCTTCATGACCGCCGTCCGCAGCCACTTCTCGCCCGAGCACGTGGAGATCGACGAGGGCGACCATGTCGTGTGGCACATCACCAACACGGAGCGCACCATGGACGCCACCCACGGCTTCTGCATCGGCGGGTACAACATCAATCTCAGCCTGGAGCCGGGCGAATACGAAAGGATCGAGTTTACGGCCGACAAGCCAGGGACCTATCCGTACTACTGCACGGAGTTCTGCTCGGCGCTGCACCTGGAGATGATGGGATACCTGACCATCAAACCGAAGGACTACAAGGCCGCGGCGAAGTGAAAGTTCCCACGTCCGCACCTGGTGAAAACCCGGCGCGGGCATTGTCACTGGCGGCCCGGGCACCGGCGGTCGCACACGGAGCGAGCCATGAGCGGAATTTACCAGAACCTGTTCGGGCCACGAGTGCCGGCGAACGAACTCGAATCCAACCGCGTGCGATACATGGTACCGACGCTGTTCCTTTCGCTTGCCCGAGTGCTGCTGCTGCTATCTCTGTTCCTTCCCTACTGGCACATGTCGCTCCAGGCCCCGCAGTATCCCAACGGCCTGAGCGTCACCGCCTACGTCAACCACCTCACCGGGGACGTCCATGAGATTGACGCGCTCAATCACTACATCGGCATGCGTCCGCTGGAGGAGGCGGCCAGCTTCGAGCGTGCCGCATCGGTGTGGATGATCATCGCGATGGTGCTGCTCGTTGAGGGCGCGGCCTTCGTGCACAGTCGCTGGGCCGCGTTGCTCGCCCTCCCTGTCGTGCTGTTCCCAGTCGGGTTCCTGCTGGACCTCTCGTATTGGCTCGCGCATTTCGGCACGCATCTCGACCCCAAGGCTCCGCTCTCATCTTCCATCAAGCCATTTGTCCCGCCGGTGCTCGGCGAGGGGTCGGTCGGCCAGTTCAGCACCGTTTCCAGCGCCGGTGCGGGACTCTGGTTTGCTGCGGTGTGCTCGGTTCTGGTGGTCGTCGCGCTGTACTTCCACAGGCGTGCGTACAAGCCGCTGCATGATCGGCTGGCGGCCGCGACGCCGACTGCCAAGGAGCAGCCGTGCGCTTCCTGAAGCTCCAACTGCTTGTCCTTGGAGCGACTCTTGCCGCGTCGCCCGGTTCGCGCGCCGTCGAGCCGAGTCGTCCCGGTGCGCCGCAGGCATCCCCGCTCCAGGAGCGCATTGACAGCGCCTCGCCCGGCGCGACCATCGACGTCGGCCCGGGCATCTACAAGGGCCATCTTCGGATTGACAGATCGGTGCGCCTCGTGGGGCACGGTCGACCAATACTGGATGCCGGCGGCACCGGCGACGTGGTCGAGATCGCCGCGGAAAACGTCACACTCAGGGGCTTCGTGGTGCGGAGCACCGGAACGGACCTGGATGGGGAGAACGTGGGCGTTCGCGCCCTGTCCGGCGGCGCGACGATCGAGGACAACGAGCTGGCCGATGTGCTTTTCGGGATTGACTGCAAGGCGGCGCCGCGCTGCGTGATCCGGGGAAACACCATCGGGGGCAAGCACCTGGACATCGCCCGGCGCGGAGACGGCATCCGGCTGTGGCGTTCGGACGGCTCGGTGATCGAGGGCAACACGATCCGGGACGGTCGCGACTGCATTCTCTGGTACTCCGATGGTGTGATCGTCCGCGGCAACACGTCGGAGCGATGCCGCTACGGCTTTCATCTGATGTACTCCAACGACGCCACGATTGAGGGGAACACGCTCACGGGAAACTCGGTCGGCATCTACTTCATGTACTCCAAGGGAATGACGCTGAGCGGCAACCGCATCCTGCACAACCGCGGCCCCAGCGGGTTTGGGATAGGCCTCAAGGACACGGACACGTTCACCATCGAGAACAACCTCATCGCGGGAAACCGCGTGGGAATCTATGTCGACAACGGGGCGGCGGTGCACGCCGGGACGGCCTTGATCGCTCGAAACACGCTGGCCACGAACGATACAGGGATACAACTCCTGCCCTCGGTCAAGGGCGGCACGTTCACCGAGAACAGTTTCCTCGACAACTTCGAGCAGGTGGGAGTGCTGGGGCGCGGGTCCGTGGAAGACAACGAGTTCGAGCGCGGAGGGCGCGGCAACTTCTGGAGCGATTACGCGGGATACGACCTGGACGGAGACGGCATCGGCGAATCCTCCTACGAGGCACGCAAGCTCTTCGAGAACATGACGGCTCGCGAGCCGAAGCTCCGGCTCTGGCTGTTCAGCCCGGCCCAGGAGGCGATCGAGTTCGTGGCCCGGGCCGTGCCGGCGGTGCAACCCGAGGCGAAGTTCGAGGATGTGTCGCCGCTCGTTCGGCCCGTCGGCTGCGTGCTGCCGGTGCCGGTCGCTTCGTCGTCGCGCCCCATGTGGACGCTCGCCGTGCTGCTCGTGGGCGGCGCGGGCGCGGGCATGGGCATCGCGTTGGTTCCCGGGGTGCGCCGCCGGCGTGCGGCCGGCGCAGCGCCAACGCCTATCGAAGGAGCGCTGGCATGATCCGCATCGAGAACGTCCACAAGCGCTTCGGGCGGTTCACCGCGCTCAACGGCGTCGATCTCGCCGTTGAGCAGGGCGAGTCACTGGCCCTGTGGGGGATCAACGGCGCGGGCAAGAGCACGCTCATCCGATGCGTCCTTGGGCTCATCCGGTTCGAGGGACGTGTCACCATCTGCGGCGTCGATGTGCAGCGGGATGGAAAGGCCGCGCGGGCGCTCATCGGGTACGTTCCACAGGAGCTGGGGTTCTATGACGACCTGCGCGTCGCGGACGCGGTCAGATTCTTCGCAAGGCTGCGGGGCCTTCGACGCGTGGACAGCGGATCCACGCTTGGGCGCGTGGACCTTGCCGGGCATGAGCGCAAGCGGGTGCGAGAGCTGTCGGGGGGCATGAAGCAGCGGCTGGCGCTGGCGATCTCGCTTCTTGGCGATCCTCCCGTGCTGGTTCTGGACGAGGTGACCGCGAGCCTCGACGCCGCGGGCCGCGAAGAGTTCGTCGGTCTGCTCGGCGGCCTTCGCTCCGGCGGGCGGACACTGCTCTTCGCGTCGCACCGTCCGGAGGAGGTCCTCTCCCTGGCGAGTCGGGTGGCCATGATGAAGGAGGGGCGGGTCGAGCGGCTGTGCGCTCCCGACAGCCTGCCCGGCAAGCCCCGGACCGTGCACAGCATCAAGATTCGCCTTGCGCCCCCGCACGCCGGTCGGGCCCGAGCCGCCATCGATCTGCTGGTTGCGGGCGGGTTCGAGGCCCGCATGAACGGCGTCGGATTGGTCGTCCGTGTTGACGAGCATCGCAAGGCCATCCCCGTGCGGCTGCTCGCGGACGCCCGGATCGCCGTGGACGACTTCGAGTTGCTGAGCGCCGAGCAGGCCTCGGCCTGCAAGGAGGGCCACCCATGACACTCGCTCCGGCCATCGCGGCCTCCCCAGGGGAGCGGCGCGCCTCGACGTTTGGCGGGAATCTCGGCGCGATGGCACTGCGCGAGTACCGCGAGGCCCTCTCGAGCCGCTGGTTCGTCCTGTACAGCATCGCGTTCGTCGCCCTGGGGCTTGGGGTGTCCTATCTCTCGGCCGCTTCCTCGGGGGCGGCGGGCGTTTCGGGCTTCGGGCGCACGAGCGCCGGGCTGATCAACCTCGTCATTCTCGTGGTTCCGCTCATGGCGATGACCGCCGGGGCCGGAACGATCGCGTCCGATCGCGAGCGTGGAATGCTGGCCTACCTGCTCGCCCAGCCGGTCTCGCGGTTGGAGGTCCTTCTCGGCAAGTACGCGGGCCTCGCCGGTGCGCTTCTCACCAGCATCTGCCTGGGGTTCGGGGTATGCGCCGCGGTTCTTGCGGGAAAGGGTGGCGGGGCGGGCGCCTCGCAGTTCGGCGTGCTCGTGGGGCTCACGTTCATGCTCGCCCTGAGCACGCTGGGCGTGGGCGTCCTGATCTCCGTGCTGGCGCGGAAGGCCAGCGTCGCGACGGGAACGGCGGTCTTTGCCTGGCTGGCGCTCGTGTTCTTCAGCGATCTGGGCATGATGGCGGGCACGCTCGCCTGGCGCATGCGGGTGCAGAGTCTCTTCGGCATGGCCCTGTGCAACCCCTGCCAGGTGTTCAAGATGTGGTCGCTCAATACCGTCGACGCGTCGCTCGATGTGCTCGGCCCGGCGGGGATGTACGCGACGGACACGTTCGACCGGTGGCTGCCGTGGATGTTCGGGGCGGCGCTCGGGGCCTGGATCGTGCTGCCGCTGTGCGCCGCCGCCATGGCCTTCAACAGGAGGTCTCCGATATGAACGCTCGCCATCTTCTCGTGGCCGGTTGTGTCGCGCTGGCGCTCGCGGGCACGCTCTCGCTGCCCGGCTGTGACGACACGCAGACGCTGGCCCCGCCGACGCTGCACTGCGGGCGCGACGTGTGCACGGAGTGCGGCATGATCATCAACGAGGCGCGGTTCGCGGGGGCGATGATCGTCGAGCACGATGGGGCGCCGGGGTATCAGGTGTTCGATGACATCGGCGAGATGCTCGATCAGGACCTCATCCATCCGGATCAGAAGACGCTGGCTCGGTACGTGCAGGACTACGGCGGCGGTGGCTGGGTCCGCGCGGAGTCCGCCAGGTACTACGTTGATCCCGAGCTGCACACCCCGATGGGCACGGGGATGGTCGCGTTCGCCTCGGACCAGGGGGCTCGCGATGCCCTGGGGAAGCCCGCCGTGGCGACGCTCGGCCTGGCGGAGGCAAGGGAGGTTCGGGCGAAAGACCGACGGGAACGGTCGGGCCAATAGCCGCGAGCGAGGAGGGCTGCAATAATGGACTTGAACACCCGGATCTTGAGTATTGATGGCGGCGTGCCGGAGCCCGCCCACGTGAGGATCCCCGGGCGTGGCAAGGAACGCAACATGTTCTCACAGACCGCAGAATACGCCCTTCGCGCCATGAACTACCTGGCGTCGAATCCGGATGAGTCGGCGGCGAGCGAAGTCATCGCGGCGCGAACGAAGGTCTCTCCCGGCTACCTGTCCAAGGTCATGCGCGACCTGGTCGTTGCCGGGCTGGTGATCTCTCAGCGTGGGCCGAATGGAGGATTCGTGCTTGCGAAGAGCCCCGCGAGCGTGACGATTCTGGACATCGTGGACGCCGTGGACCCGATCCGGCGAATCGAAAAGTGTCCCCTCGGAAACCCGGAACACGTCCAGCTCTGTCCGCTCCACTCCCGTCTGGACGATGCCATCGCGCAGATCCGCCGAACGCTCGGTGGAACGTCGCTGGCGGACCTGCTGGGGGAGAACCGCGCGGGGCGGAACAAGTGCGATGTGCTCGTGGGCGGCAAGCCCGTCAAGTCTCGTCCGAAGCAGCCGCCGAATCCAGAGTCCAGCCGCCGCGCCACCTAGCGATTTGCGTTTTCCGCGGCCCGGGGAATCGGTGGCACAGACCTCGGCCGTTCTCCCTTGGTCGGGCACAGTTGAGTCTGTTTCCAGCTTGGGTCCTGCGCGACGCCATGATCCTGAACGATCCACTTGAGGAACTCAGGTCCCGCATCGGCCTCCCGAGTCCGCTGCCCGCGGACCCGTTCCCGCTGCTGGCCGCCTGGGCGGATGACGCCAGGAACTCCAAGCACACCCCAAATCCGGACGCGATGGTGCTGGCCACTGCGACACCCGACGGGGCGCCGTCGGCCCGAGTGGTCCTTTGCAAGGTCATCGAAGTCGAGACCGGGTCGATCGTGTTCTACACCCACTACACGAGCAAGAAGGCAACGGACATCTCGGCAAACCCTCGAGCGGCATGCGTGTTCCACTGGGATCATGCCGGGAGGCAGGCCAGAGCGTCGGGCGTGGTCGAGCGTGTGAGCGTGCAGGAGAGCGACGCGTACTTCCGGTCCCGTCCGCTCCTGTCTCGTCTGGGCGCGTGGGCGAGCGAGCAGGGACGCCCGCTCCATCGTCGCACCGATCTCATCGAGAGAGTGCGCGACGTCATGCGCCGGTTTGGGGTGGGGCCGCACCATTTCGTGTTGCCCGCAACCGCCCCGGATATCCCTCGTCCGGACTCATGGGGCGGGTACCGCATGACCGCCGACAGGGTCGAGCTCTGGCTCGGCGGCGGCGGCCGGTTGCACGATCGGGCGGTGTGGGTGCGCTCGCTCAATCCGGCCGAATCGGTCGCACGCTCCGCGTGGGCTTCAACCCGTATCCAGCCGTAGAGCGCGACCCTCGTGCACGTCGCCGGCGGCGCTAGAAATCGGTGAGCCAGGCGTTGAGATACGCGAACACATCCTGCACCGACAGGCTTCCGGAACCGTCGAAGTCCGCGCTCGGCCCACCCACGAACCACGCCTCGATGAACG
>DASZWV010000204.1:0-2629 GCA_035546115.1 Phycisphaerales bacterium | reverse complement strand
ATCGCCCCGGGGCCGTGGCCTGATGGGGAGGGAGAGTCTGCGGAACTACGCCGCGCCCTCTACCAGCTTCTTCAACTCCCGCCGCACCACCTTCCCCGTCGGATTCCGCGGGAGCGCCTCAACGGCGCGAACCTCATCGGGCACCTTGTACCCCGCGAGCTTCGAGCGGCACCATTGCTGCAGGGTCTTCTCGTCGGCGGTCTGCCCCTCCGTGAACTCCACGAATGCCACGGGCAACTCGCCGCGGATGGGGTCCTTCTTGCCGACCACGCCGGAATCCTTCACGGCCGGGTGCGCGTTGAGCACCTCCTCGATCTCGCGCGGGAAGACGTTCTCGCCGCCGATGATGAGCATCTCCTTCAGGCGGCCGGTGATGTACAGGAAGCCGTCATTATCAAATCGTCCGATGTCGCCCGTGCGGAAGAAGCCGTGCTCATCGAACGCCCTCGCGGTCTCCTCCGGCAGGTGGTAGTACCCCTGCATGACGTTCGGCCCGCGCATGCGGATCTCGCCCTCCTGGCCGGCAGGAACTTCAAACCAACTGGGTATCGAGGTGACGGGGTGATCGCTCACCTTGTCACCCTGTCCCCCGGTCACCTTGTCATTCCCGACCCCTTCAATCGCCACGATCCGCTGATCGATTCCCGGCAGCGGCCTTCCCACCGTCCCGCGCCTCCCCCCCACCATCTCCTGCGGCCGGCACCAGTTCGTCACCGGGCTCGTCTCCGTCAGCCCGTAGCCCTCGGCGATCGTCACGCCGAACTTCTCGCGGAACGTGTCGAACACCACCGCCGGGAGCGGCTCGCCCCCGCTCACGACGAACCGCAGCGACTTGAAGTCCTCCGGATGGGCGTCCTTCGCGTGCAGCAGCGCGTTGTACATCGACGGGATCGCCACGAAGAGCGTCGGCGAGTGCTCGCGCAGCAGCTTGATGATCCGCCCCGGCACGAAGCGGGCCGTGTACACCGCCTTGAACCCGCAGAGCAGCGGCAGCAGCGTCAGCACCGTCAGCCCGAACGTGTGGAACTGTGGCAGCACGCCGAACGCCACATCCCGCGCCGTCAGCGGCACCCACGCGCGGATCTGCGCGATGTTCGACGAGATGTTCCCGTGCGAGAGCATCACGCCCTTGGGCTTGCCGCTCGTGCCCGAGGTGTACAGCAGGACGCCCAGATCGTCGTCCTTCGCCCGCGCCGGCCAGCGCGGCTCCGGGAAGCCCTTGAACGACACATCCTCAAGGCGCACAAGGTGCTCGACGCCCGCGAGGCACTCGGCCGCGCCCGCGCCGAGGTGCTCGAGCAGCGCCTGCGCCGTCACGACCGTGTCGCACCCGCAGTCCTTGATGACGTAGCTCATCTCCTCGGGCTTGAGGAGGTAGTTGATGGGCACGACGACCTTCCCCAGCATCCAAGCAGCGAGCGCCCCGATCGGGAACGCCCCGCTCGTCGGCAGCAGCAGCCCGACGGTCCGCGAGTGCGATCGCGACGCCAGGTGGTCCGCCAGGTGCAGCGCACCGACGAGGATCTCCCCCGCCCGATACGCACGCTTGTCGTCCACAATCGCGATGCGACCCGGGGATTTCGCCAGCGAACGGATGATCGGCCAATGGATGCTCATATGGATGGTTGAAAACTGGAGAGATGACCCCTGCCGGGTCGAACCGAACTGGAAAACAAGGCCAGAGGCCCTCAACAGGCCGATAGCCTAACCACCTCCCGCCCGCCTCGTGCAAGGATGCAGCATGCGCAGCAAGGTCTCGTCCGGGTATCCGCTCGTTCTCGTCTTCCTCATCGTCGCCGCCGGCCTGGCGGGGTGCAAATCCCACGGGCCATCCGCGTCATCAAGCGACCCCGCCGCGCCCATGCTCGCCGCGAACGCCTCCGCGGTCGAGCTCTACAACGCCCACCGGTACACCGAGGCCCGCGCCAAGGCCGAAACCGAGATGTTGCGCACCACCGGGCGCGACAAGGAGGTCAACCAGCTCACCGCCGGCCTGAGCGCCTACGCCATGGGCCAGCCCGCCCTCGCCGAGCACTACCTCGAGACGCTCACCGGCTCGAGCGACCCCGCCATCGCCGGGCGCGCCGAGGCCGTCCTTGGCCAGATCGCCGAAAAGAAGGGCAACCACCAGTACGCGGCCGACCTGTTCAAGCGGGCCTCCGCCCACCTGGACGGCGACGACGCCGCCAAGGCCGCCGTCCGCGCGGGCAGTTCCCTCGCCGAAGTCGGACGCCCCACCTCGCGCGCCGCCGCGGCCACCACGCTGAGGGCTCCGTCGCACGCAAACAGCGGCCCATACACCATTCAGGTCGGGGCGTTCTCCACGCTCAAGGCCGCTGGCACACGCGCCCGCGAGATGACCCCACGCTCGGAAAAGGCCGGTCTCGGCACCCCTCGCATCGTTCCCGACACCATCCACGGCAAGCCGGGTTTCACCGTCCAGGTCGGCACGTTCGCCGCCAAGCAGGCCGCGATCAACGCCAAGTCCCGCCTCGGGTCCGGCTTCGTTGTCGCCATGGACTGACCACCCCTGCGGAATCCTGCCCGAATCGCCGCTCGGCCACCCGGATTCGGGAACCAGTTGGGTGTGGGCCCGTCCATATCCTTGGGTGCCGTTGCGCCCAACTGG
>DASZWV010000203.1:0-4998 GCA_035546115.1 Phycisphaerales bacterium | reverse complement strand
GGGTGGATGCGGCGCGGGGCGGAGCGGCTGGGGAACTCGTGGCGTGCGTGGCGGATCGGGCCGGTGCGGGTGATCGGCTTCGCGGGGTACGCGTTTCTTGCGGCGCTGGTGGGGATGCTGGTGTTCGGCGCGTGCGCGGGGAGCGACCTGCTCGGGGCGGCGGGCGTGGTGGCGCTGAGCGCGATGGTCGGGGCGGCGCTGTGGGGGCAGTACTGGGTGGGCGGGGCGGGGGTGCTGAGGCCGTTCGGGTATTTCGGGAGCGTGATCGGCGCGGCGGTGGGGATCGGGATCGTGGCGCTGGTGCGCGGGCTGGATGCGGGCGCGGCGTGGCGGCTGAGCGCGGGGATCGCGATGTGCGCGCCGTGGACGCAGGCGATCGGGCGGTTGCGGTGCCTGGTGAACGGGTGCTGCCATGGGCGCGAGTGCGATGCGCGGATCGGGATCGTGTGCCGGGCGCCGATGTCGCGGATCGTGCGGTTGAGCGGGCTGGCGGGAAGACCGCTGCATCCGACGCCGCTGTACTCGATCCTGGGGAACGTGGCGATCGGGCTGTTCATGCTGCACCTGTGGCGCGGGCATTCGCCGGCGCACATCGTGGGCGGGTACTTGATATTGCAGTCGCTGGCGCGGTTCGTGGAGGAGCACTTGCGCGGCGAGCCGCACACGCCGCGGTTTGCGGGGCTGCGGCTGTACCAGTGGTGCGCGGTGGGGACGTTCGCGGCGGGGATGGCGGCGTGCGTGCTGCCGTGCGCGGTGCGGACGCCGGAGGCGGCGGTGGGGCTTGGGGTGGTGGCGTGGGCGGTTGGGATGGGGCTGGTGTATGGGCTGGCGATGGGGGTGGACTTTCCGGAGTCGAACGCGCGGTTCTCGCGGCTGGCATGATGCGAACGGGGAGCGTGGGGATGAAAAAACCTGCACGCGGAACGACATCTGAAAGGCCGCTCATGGGAGACGGCGCCCGTGCGTGAAAAAGCGACGGAGCGGGACCCGAATTGCGTGACGAACCGCAACCCGACCGGCATTATTTCGGAAAGGTCTGGCGAAAGGACCGCATGCCCTCAGATCACCAAGTGCGCCCCGCGGCCGGCGCGTTGTTCGTCGCCGCGATGCTGACGTGTGCGGGAGCGTTCGCGCCGTGCGTGCGGGCGGACATCGATCTGCCCGCCGGGGCGAAGGATGTGGCGCTGACCGAGGGGCTGGTGATCGCGGACGTGTGCGACTGGGGGCGGCGGACGGTGAATCCGGATGCGATCGCGGAGGCGATGGCGCGCGGGACGCTGGGGACGCCGAGGGAGGGAGACCACCTCAAGAAGCCGGCGTCGATGGGGACGGGCGAGGGGACGTGGAAGAGCATCCGGGCGTCGGAGCAGGGGGAGTTCACGCGGCTGCCGAAGGGCGCGTACGTGCTGTGCAGGGTGAGGTCGGCGGATGATCGCGTGGTGCTGCTGGAGGCGAGCGGGCACACGATGGTGTACGTGAACGGGGAGCCGCACGCGGGCGATCCGTACTCGTTCGGGTATGCGCGGTTCCCGGTGCGGCTGCACAAGGGGGCGAACCAGTTCGTGTTCGCGTACGCGGGGCGCGAGAAGCCGCTGCACGCGCGGCTGGTTGCGCCGGAGGCGGACGTGGTGGTGAACACGGGCGACCTGACGCTTCCGAGCGTGCTGTCGGAGAAGCCCGAGGAGTACGGGATCGGCGTGCCGCTGATCAACGCGAGCGATGCGGCGCGGACGGTGGTGGTGGATGTGCGCGAGGGGGATGGGGAGGTGCGCGAGGCGCGGGTGGAGCTTGCGCCGCTCTCGGTGCTCAAGGCGCCGCTGCGGGCGGTGCTCGCCGGGCGCGCGGACCACTCGGACGTCGAGGCGACGATCGTGGTGCGCGATGCGGCGGGCGGGGGCGATGCGGGGGAGGGGCCGCATCGGGAGATCTCGCGGGCGAGCTTCGAGGTGCACTGCAAGTCGCCGGACGAGCCGCACAGCCGGACGTTCGTGAGCGAGATCGACGGGAGCGTGCAGTACGCGGCGATCACGCCGCAGGCGGTGGAGGGGCGCATCGAGCATCCGGGGCTGGTGGTGTCACTGCACGGGGCGGATGTGGAGGCGGTGCGGCAGGCGCCGTGCTATCAGCCCAAGCCGGACCTGGTGATCGTGTGCCCGACGAACCGGCGGCCGTACGGGTTCGACTGGGAGGTGTGGGGGCGGGTGGATGCGGCGGAGGCGATGGACGCGGCGAAGGGGTGGTTCCACACGGATCCGCGCCGGCAGTATCTGACGGGGCACTCGATGGGCGGGCACGGGGTGTGGCAGGTGGGCTCGCTCATGGCGGACCGCTTCGCGGCGATCGCCCCGAGCGCTGGGTGGATCTCGTTCGACACGTACGCGAACGTTCGGGGCGAGGACACGGACAAGGCGGATAATCAGTTGCGAACGATCCTGCGGCGGGCGGCGGCGTCCACCGACACGTTCGCGCTGATGCCGAACCTGCGCGGGAAGGGGATCTACATCCTGCACGGGGATGCGGACGACAACGTGCCGGTGACGGAGGCTCGCTCGGCGCGGGACGAGCTGACCAGGCTGGGAATCGAGTTCACCTATCACGAGCAGCCGGGCGCTGGGCACTGGTGGGACGACGACAAGCCGGGCGTGGGGTGCGTGGACTGGCCGCCGATCTTCGACATGTTCCGGTCGCGCACGCTGCCCAAGCCGGGGGAGCAGCGGGAGTTTCACGTGTGTGCGCTGCAGTCGGGGATCGCGGATGCGGCGAGCGAGGGCGTGTCGATCATCCGGGCGGAGCATCCTGGGAAGGTGGCGAGGGCGGATGTGAAGATCGAGCCGGCGAGCCCGGGCGCGTCGGGGCGGATGGTCGTGACGACGGACAACGTGTGCATGCTGGCGCTGGGTGAGCGGGCGATCTGCGCGGCCGCGGCGTGCCCGCTGGAGATCGACGGGCAGGCCGTGAGGCCGATCGTGCACGGGCAGCACCTGTGCCTGGTGAAGCGGATGGAGACGGGGCGATGGGAGGATGCGGGCGCGGACCCGGCGTTCTCGGCGTCGCTGACGAGCGCGTGGGACCCGCCAAGGGGGCCGTTCAAGAACGCGTTCACGCACCGATTCGTGATGGTGTACGGGACGCGCGGGACGGCGGAGGAGAACGCGTGGTCGCTGGCGCGGGCGCGGTTCGATGCGGAGCAGTGGTGGTATCGCGGGAACGGGCGGGCGGTGCTGATGACCGACGATGCGTTCTGCAAGGCGCTCGACAGCGCCCAGATCGCGGGGAACGCGATCCTGTACGGGAACAGCGACACGAACGGCGCGGCGAACCGGTTGACGGCGGGGCAGGCGGTTCGCGTGACGCGGAGCGAGGCGGTGATCGGCGGGCGGAAGATCACGGGGGACGATCTGGGGGTGCTGGCGATCGGCACGTTCAAGGGGGCCGATGGGCCGCGGGTGTACGGGCTGGTGTCGGGGACGGGCGTGGTGGGATCGCGCTCGACGGACCGGATCCCGGTGATTCTGTCGGGGACGGGGATTCCGGATGTGTGCGTGATCCGCGCGGGGCTGTGGACCAGCGCGGTCGGGGGGATCGAGTGCGCGGGGTTCCTGGATCAGAACATGCGGGCGGAGAAGCCGGATCTGATCTGGCGCGAGTGAGCGGGTGCGGGGCGATCAGCAGCCGTTGTACCACGCGCCGAGGAACTGCAGCACGTCGACGGTGGTGACCTGGCCGGAGCCGTCGATGTCGGCGGCGGGGTCCTGGGCGAACCAGGCGCCGAGGAAATCGAAGAGGTCGTAGGAGTTGAGCGTGCCGGACTGATCGAAGTCGGCCTTGCAGCAGCCGCCGGCGGAGACCGGGGAGCAGGCGACGCCGATGCCCGCGAAACGCGTGGCGGGGCCGGAGCATGCGCTGCTGGCGCTCTGGGAGCAGGTTGCGCCGCGGCAGCAGGCGCCGATGCCGGGGAGCTGGGAGACGAGCAGGGCGCCGGTGCTGTCGGTGAACTGCACGCAGCAGGCGAGCTCGCCGCGGGAGTTGAGGTCCATGAGGCGGCCGTCGTCGTTGCCTGCGGGGCCGAGGAACATGTTGATGGAGCGGACGGCGGGTGCGGCGCCGGCGATGGAGATGGAGTCGCCGGTGCGGACGACGCCGAGGATGCCCTGGGTCGGATCCCAGACCCAGAGGGCGTCGTCGTTGGCGGTGGTTGCGCCGCCGACGCCGTCCTCGAGTTTCCATCGGAAGGCGACCTGATCGCGGGAGTTGATGCGGTAGGTGCCGCGCAGGGGCGGATCGACGGCGAAGACGACGCCGGTGTTGCCCGGGGGCGCGAGGGGGCCGGTGGCGACGCCGGACTGGGCGATGAGCTGCGGGGCGGCGCCCGTGGGAACGATCCAGAGGCCGGAGACCTGGCCGCCGGCGGAGAGGGTGACGGTGCCGGCGAAGACGACGGCGCCGGAGCTGCTCAGGGCGGGGGCGAGGATGGTGGAGAAGACGCCCGCGAGGCCGGAGGGCGCGCCCGCGCCGGAGGAGGCATTTCGGGCGGCGATGAGCTGGAGCGCGCCGGTGCTGGTGCGCCGCCAGAGGCGGGAGACGCCGGTGGTGGGCGGATCGGCGGGGTCGATCGATGCGAAGGCGAGGTCGCCGGCGCTGTTGATGGAGAGGCCGCCGAAGGTGTCGTAGGCGCTGGTGTCGAGGGACTTGATGGTGGCGCCGAGGGCGGCGACGAGGTCGCCCTCGCGCGCGGCGACGGAGAGGGCGCCGTCGGCGCGGCGCTCGATGATGACGGTGTCGTTGGCGTCGGTGGTGAGCGCGGATGGGGCGAGCGTGGCCTGGAAGGCGAAGCGGCCGTTGTCGGCGAGGACGAGGGACTTGGGGTTGAAGCGCAGGTAGGTTTCGCCGGCGAGGCTCGCGGGTGGTCCGCCGCCCGCGACCCCCCCACTCTGCCCGGTCGCGACGCCGGCGCGGGCGACGAGGTCGAAGCCGGAGCCGGAGATCGTCGGGGCCCAG
>DASZWV010000202.1:0-13212 GCA_035546115.1 Phycisphaerales bacterium | reverse complement strand
CGAGAACAGCGCGAACAGCAGCCCGCCGATGACGACCCCGCACACCGCGATGCCCAGCGCGTGCGGGGCCTTGAGGTACCTGTTTCCGAAGGTCCACCACCAGAAGGTCGTGTACGCGAAGCACGCCGAACCCGCGGCGATGATCACCGGGACGTTCGGACCGTTCCAAGGCCAGCGGGCAATGCCGCCGCCGATGGCCGTGATCAGCGATCCGATCATCATGGTCGTCAGGACCGCCGGCCCGCTCAGGAGGACCGCTCGAAACAGGTGAAGCTTGCGGAGCTTGAACTGTCGGCGCGTCTGCCGCAGCATGAGGAAGACAAGCGGCGTTCCCAGCGCTGGCGCCATGCCCCCGGCCAACGCGACCCCGTCGAGCATCGAAAAACCGACCCCCGACGTCGTTCGGGAGATCCGGGCTCGGTACGGCCAGACCACCAGCGGAACCACATCATCCAGAACCACCGGAAGGCCGCGGTCATGCCAGAGCACGATGCTCCCGGGAGCCGACGGGGACACGATGCGCGCGCCCTTGGCGGTGTAGGTCACCATGGACCACGACTTCGGCTGCCATCCATAGAGATACACCCCGGGCGAGCACGCCGCCGTGATCGTGCCGGCCACGGACAGGAAATGAAAGGCCGCGCCGAGCAGCACAACGAAGAGAATCAGCCGCCCCACGCGGATCGGATGCTCCATGCGCAGCGGGCCCCAGAGCCGCCAGCCGGTGATCGAGCGGGCCGCGGTCCTGAGAAAAGCGATCGGAAGCCACCCCCGCGCGTGCTCGAACGAAAAGCTCGGAAAGTGCAACCGCCCCGACTCGAGCTCCGCCCACGAAAACTCCAGCCCGCACTCGCTGCACGTGCCTCGGGCCGCCTCGGGCGTGCGGATGCCTGACAGGTCATAGCCGCAGCGCGGACAGCAGATCACGGAAGTGGGGGAGACGTCGGGCACGCTGCCCAGTCTACCGGCGAGCCTATGGAAGGATGAGCATTGCATCGCCGTAGGAATAGAAGCGGTATCCCTCGCGGACCGCCCCTTCGTACGCGGCCTTGAGACGGGCGACGCCCTCTTGCGGAGTCGTGCTTTCCGGCGACGTCAGAAATGCCGCGACCATCGCCATGAGCGTGCTCCTGGGGAGGTGGAAGTTGGTCATCAGCACGTCGACGTGCCGGAACCGGTACCCCGGAGTGATGAGAATCCGCGTCTCCTTGCTGTGCACTCGGAGCATCTCCTCGGGCGATTCGAACGACTCGAGCGTCCGGGCGCTGGTCGTGCCGACGGCGATGATGCGGCTCCCACCCTGCCGGGCCGCGGTGATCGCCCCGGCCGTCTCTTCCGGCACGCCGCACCACTCGGCATGCATCGGGTGCTGCTCGATGAACTCGGCCTCCACGGGCTTGAACGTGCCAAGGCCCACGTCGAGGGTGACCTCCGCTCGCCGCACGCCCTTGGCCGCGAGTCTTTCCAGCAGGCTCGGAGTGAAGTGCAACCCCGCCGTCGGCGCGGCCACCGAACCGCAGCCCGGCCGCTCACCGCGATCGGTGGCGTAGACGGTCTGGTACGTCGTGCGATCGCGCTCGTCGGGCACCTCGAGGTGGCCGGCTTTTCGAGCGGCACGGATGTACGGCGGGAGGGGCGTCAGCCCGATCCGAGCGAGCAACTCGGGCGGAGCGACCGCGACCGATGCCCCGTGCTCATCCTCGACGGCCACACGCCAGGCCCCGTTGTCCTCGCCCGTGCGCTCGATCAGTCGAAGCCGCACACCGCAGGGCTTCCCTTCGTGATCGATCAGAAGCACGACCACGCCCGGCCTCATGCGCCGCATCTTGAGCAGAACGGTCCACGCCCCGGGTGAACCGCTCTCGACAAAGAGCCCCTCGGCCATGCCCCCCGTGTCTTCCCGGACGCCGCGGAATCGGGCGGGAAGCACGCGCGTCGCGTTGACGACCATGAGGTCCCGGGCGAGGTATTCCGGCAGATCGCGCACGAGCCGGTGCTCGAGACGGCCCGGATCGGTGCGAGAAAGCACCATGAGGCGCGCCGAGTCGCGAGGGTCGGCCGGCGTCGTCGCGATGAGCTCGTCGGGCAGGTGATAGTCGAGGTCGTCGGTGCGGAGCATGTGTGGCGTTGCGGCAACGGAGGGCCGGATGCCCGGCGAGGAGCATGCGGTGGGGGAGCGGTGGCGGCGATGTTATGGGGCGGGCCCGCGGGCACGGCGTTCGTATCCGGTGTGGCGTGCGCATCGCGCCCGCAACACGAATCGGCCCGATCTGCGCCGCAGGGTATCGTCGGTGGCCGGCGCGATCGCGCCCGACGTTCGCGGAGCACCTGCGATACGCGAACGCCCGAACGCCGCGCCTGCCGACGTACGCGGAGTATCTCCGCCGCGTGAACGACGAGATCGATCTTGCCGCCCGCCGGCTCAGATTGGTCCCGGCGGCAAACCTGCCCCACGAAATCGCGCGGGGTCTCTCCATCGCCTCGTCCGCTCCCTCGCTGCCAAAACTGGGGGATCTCAGCGGCCCGCCGGGCCCGGCGCTTCCCCCGATGGTGCAGGTGATCCACGAGGCGTATCAGGTGCGGAGCCTGCTGTCGCGCGGGGCGGTGATCGACCTGGTCGGGTGATATCCCCAGCCCGTCCCGAAATCTCCCTTCCGCGATCCGGAAAACACCGTAGACTGGTGTTCGCATCGCCGGCCCGGTCGGTATTCGTGTGCCGACCCCCGTCCCTCGCCGGCGATGGACAACGCTGTCGACCCGCCAACTTCCGGCGGGATGGGAGGTTCGGCCATGGCCATTCACAAAGTCGCCGACATCAGGAACATCTGCCTCGTGGGCCATTCCGGCGCGGGCAAGACGACGCTCACCGAGCGTCTCCTGCTCGCCTCGGGCGCCATCAAGCGCATGGGATCGGTGGAGGAAGGGAACACGGTCAGCGATCACACCGATGAGGAGAGGCACCACAAGCACTCCCTCCAGCCGAGCATCGTGCACCTCACGCACGACGGCCACGAGGTCAACCTGATCGACACGCCCGGGCTGATGGACTTCATCGGCCACGCGATCGCCTGCATCCCCGCCGTGGAGACCGTCGCGGTGGTCATCGACACGATCCGCGGCATCGAGACCGCCTCGCGGCGCCTCATGGCGATCGCCGAGGACCGCAAGCTGCCCCGGATGGTCATCGTGAACAAGGTCGATCATCCGGAGGCCGAGATCGAGATGCTCGTCGAGCAGGTGCGCGAGGCCTTCGGCGCGATCTGCCTGCCGATCAACCTGCCCACCCCCGACGGCAAGGACGTCATCAACGTCTTCGAGCACGACGGCAAGGATTCCAAGGGCGACCAGACGCTCTTCTCCAGCGTGCACGAGGCGCACCGGCGCATCGTCGAGCAGGTGATCGAGGTCGACGAGGACCTCACCCTGCAATACCTGGAAAAGGGCGAGGAGGGGGGGTTCGACCCGGCCAAGCTGCACGCGGCCTTCGAGCGGGCCCTGGAGCAGGGGCACCTCGTGCCCATCTGCTTCTGCTCGGCCAAGACGGGCGTCGGCATCGACGACCTGCTGCACGTGTTCGCGAGCCTCTGCCCCTCGCCGGAAGAGGTGCACCCCGACGAGTTCCTGATCAAGGACGACGCCGGCGGCAACGAGCGAGAGTATCGCCCCGACCCGGACGCGATGCGCCCGCTCATCGCGCACGTGTTCAAGGTGGCGACGGACGCGTTCGTCGGCAAGCTGGGCGTCTTCCGCGTGCACCAGGGGATCATCAGGCCGCGCCAGGACCTGCTGCTGGACGACCAGAAGAAGACCATCCGCATCGGGCACATGTTCCGCCTGCAGGGCAAGGAGCACGTGGAGGTGCACGAGCTCGGCCCGGGCCAGATCGGCGCCGTCGCGAAGATCGACGAGCTGCGGCTCAACAGCGTTATGCACGAGAGCCACGACGCCGACACCGTCCGCATCAAGCCCCTCCCCATGGCCAAGCCCATGTACGGCCTGGCGATCGAGCTCAAGAACCACGCCGACGAGACGCGATTCTCCAGCGCCGTGCACAAGCTCTCGGCCGAGGACCCGGGCTTCAGCGTGGAGCGCATCGCCGCGACCAGGCAGACCGTGATCCGCGGCATGGGCGAGCTGCACCTGCGCGTGATCATCGAGAAGCTCAGGGCGATGGGGATCGAGGTCATCACCTCGCCGCCGAAGATCGCGTACAAGGAAACCATCACCATCAAGGCCAACGGCCACCACCGCCACAAGAAGCAGACCGGCGGCGCGGGCCAGTTCGGCGAGGTCTACCTGACCGTCGAGCCGCTCCCGCTCGACCACGCCGAGGGCTTCGAGTTCCTCAACGAGACCGTCGGCGGATCGATCCCGCGGCAGTTCATCCCGGCCGTCGAGAAGGGCGTCCGCCAGGCCATGGTGGACGGCGCGATCGCCGGCTACCCGATGAAGAACATCTGCGTGCGCGTCTACGACGGCAAGTACCACGACGTGGACTCGAAGGAGATCGCCTTCGTGACCGCCGGCAAGAAGGCCTTCATCGACGGCATCAAGAACGCCCGCCCGGTGCTGCTCGAGCCGTACGTCTCCGTCGAGATCACCGCGCCCAGCCGCTACATGGGCGACATCACCGGCGACCTCTCGGGCAAGCGCGGGCGCGTGCAGTCCACGGACATGGTGGGGGCCGACCAGTGCCTCATCCGCGCGACCGCCCCGCTCGGCGAGCTGCAGAACTACTCCAACCAGCTCAAGAGCATGACCGGCGGCACCGGCACCTTCGTCATGGAGTACAGCCACGACGAGCAGACCCCGGCGCACATCCAGGCCGACGTGGTGGCCGCGTACAAGCCGCACGATGAGGATTGACGGTCGTTCCTGAATGGGAGTCGAGTTCCATCGGAGTCATCTATGACCGATTCGCCCAGTCCCGGCGTCCGTGAGCCCGCCGCATCACCCCGTGGGCAGTTGGCGCCCAAGGCTTCCAGCCAGAGCTCGGTCCTCGGCGTCCTCATGCTCGTGCTGCTGGCGATGGTGGTGATCTTCGCCGTGCAGAGCCTCACCAACGCGGGCGCCTCCGCGGGCGGCGCCTCCGCGCCCTCGACCTCCCGCGTGAACCTCTCCGACGCCGTCCTGCGCGACGACCCGGCGGCCGTCCGCGAGGCCCTGCGCGCCGGCGCCGACCCGAACTGCATCGTCGTGACCGATCGGCCCGGGCGCGAGGGCATGACCGTGCTCATCCAGGCCGCCTACGAGGGCAAGGCCGACACCCTCAGGGCCCTGCTCGACGCCAGGGCCAAGACCGAGGGCCGCACGCAAGACGGCCGAACCGCGTTGATGTACGCCGCGGGCTGGGCCGACGTGGCCAAGGTCAAGCTGCTCCTGGATGCGGGCGCCCGCACCGACGCCCGGGCCGCCGACGGCTGGACGGCGCTCATGTGGGCCGCCGCCCGCGGCGAGCCCGCGAGCGTCAAGGCCCTCGTGCAGGCGGGCGCGGATGTGAACGCCGCCAACAAGTGGCGCCAGACGGCCCTCATGGCCGCCGCCCGAACCGGGTCGGTGGAGAAGGTGAATCTGCTGCTCGAGTCGGGCGCCAACGCCGCGGCGGTGGACATGAACGGCGATACCGCCCTGAGCATCGCCGCCGCCAGCGAGGCGCCCGGGGCGGTGATCGAGGCCCTGGCAAAGGCGGGCGCGCCGGTGAACAGCGCCGACGCCGACGGCGTGACCCCGCTGATGAAGGCCGCCGAGCGCGGCGATGTGGAGCAGGTCACCGCGCTGCTCAAGCTCGGCGCCGATGTGAACGCGAAGGACCGCGCCAACAAGTGGACGGCCAGGGACTGGGCGAACAAGCGCGACGACGAGAAGGGTCGCGCCGTCGTGAAGGCGCTCGGCTCGAACTGAACGAAAAACGCGGGAATGAAAAAACGCTCGGCCGGTGGCGGCTCGGCCGAGCGCTCAATCCTCACCAATCCGGGCGTGGCCCATCGGCGGGCTCGACGTGCAGGCCTTGCGCAGGTTGCCGCCGTCCTTGGCAGCGCATCCGTGCATCCCACGAACGCGTCCATGCGTTCCGGGCGTGCGCGAGGCATCGTGTCGAACCCACCCGGCCGCGATTCCGTTCGCACCAAACTGCGGCCCGGCGGTGGAAAACACATCCGGGATGTCAACCACGGTCCTCGCCGTTCCCGGCGAGGCCGTCGATCAGTCGCGGCCGTTCGCGTTGCGCTTCTGGATGCGCTCCACAAGTTCGGGCAGGGCGTTGAAGCCCGCATCCTCGCTCGCCCTCCAGCGGGACAGGTCATGGATCTCGAGCCGGTTGCCCGCCCCCGCGACCACGACGTCGGTCTTCAGACCGGCCCGCTCGATGTGCCGCTTGGGAAGGATGATCCGGCCTGCCGAATCCATCTCGATGTGCTCCACGAGGCTGAACAATCGGGTTTCCAGTTCGGCGGTGTCTCGGTCTGGCGTGAGCGTCGCTCGGGCGGGCTGGCTGAGGGACTCGAAGTACTTCTCGGTGTAGAGCCGGAGATGGCCGGTGGGCCAGGGAAGGCAGACCCACAACGCCCCATCTCTTTCCACCGACCAGCGATTCCGATATCTCGCGGGGATCGCCAGCCGTTGCTTGGCGTCGATGGTGTGCTCGGAGTAGCCGGTAAAGAGCACCGTCGGGCCTCGCGTGGTGAAGGGACGCCCATTATGCCCCACTTCGCCACACAACGCAACACCAATCGGGCTTATCCACCACGATTTTCCATTTCGTGGATGGACTGTGGACAAATGTCTTTACCCGATCATCGCGCAAACCTCGTGCGGCCGCAGATTTAGGTGTTAGACTCCCAGTGGAGCTTGCGGCATGAACTCGTGGGGAATAACCCGTACCGACATTCCTGAGACGCCCCCTTCGTCTCGATTCGGGAGGCGAGCGGACCGTCCCGACCGGGAGCGCGATCGTGACCGCGCTCGGCAGGTGTCACTTGCCGCGATCCCGGACATCAACCGCGCCCTCGGGCTCCTTCCGACAACGACCTGCGTCATGACGGCCGCGTTCGAGGCCAAGCGCAGCGGCATGATCGTGTCGCGCGTGATGAAAGCCGCCGACGAACCGGCCTGCGTCTGCGTCGCCGTGCCCTCCGGACAGCGGCTGGCGACCCTCATCCGCGACAGCCACGCCTTCGGCCTGTGCCTGGTCGATGGGTCGAGCCGGCTGTTGCAGAAGAAGTTCGGACCCGAGGAGATGGCCGACCCGTTCGACATGCTCGAGGTCCGCACGCTCGTGTCCCAGTCGCCCCTGCTGGTGCGTTCGAGCATGGCCCTCGACTGCGAGGTGCTCCGCCATCTCGACCTCGAGGCCGACTTCGAGATCTACGTCGGGCAGGTCCTCAGCGCGATCGTGAACGGCGTGCCCGCGGCCCCCGCGGCGGCGCTCGGCGCACTCCCCGGCCTCACGCCGACAAAGGCGGGCTGACCACCCCGACCATCCGCTCGATGATCGCGAGCATCTCGCGATCGAATCGCGCCTCCGAGAAGCGCTCCGCGCTCGCGCGGCAGGCGATGGACACATCGCCCAGTTCGGCGCACCGGCTGGCCGCATCCGCCAGCGATTCCGGCGTGCGCTCGCCGAAGTACACGCCCGTCCGCCCATCGACCACCGTGTCCAGCGCCCCGCCCGCGCCGAACGCCACGACCGGCGTCCCGCACGCCTGCGCCTCCGCGGCAACGATGCCGAAGTCCTCCGTCTGCGGAAAGATCAGCATCCGTGCCCGCTGGTACACGAGGCGAAGCCGCTCGTCGTCCGCGTCCGTCTCGAACACGACGTTCGGGCCCGCGATCTTCCGCAGCCGCTTGAGCTCCGAGCCGCGCCCGACGATGGTCAGCCCGGTGCTCGCGAGCCCCGCCGCCCGGATGGCCAGGTCCACCCGCTTGTACGGCTCCAGAGCGCCGACGTAGAGCCATCCGGAGCGTTCCTGCCCGTGGCGCGGCGGACGAAAGAACTCGGTGCGGACGGGCGGGTGCACCACATCGGCCGGGCGCGCATACACCCGCGCGATCTCGCGCAGGATGTGGGTCGAGTTGGCCACAAAGTGCGTCACGTTCGCGGCGGAGGCCTTGTCCCACCGACGCAGCCGCTCGCCGAACAGGCGCAGGCCGGCCCCGCGGAGCGAGGCCCTCGGGCCGCCGGTGGAATACTCGTCGCTCTGCGACCACAGATATCGCGCCGGCGAGTGGCAATAGCACAGATGCGGCACGCCCTTCGGCGCTCGAAGGCCCTTGATCGCCGCGGAGGACGTCGAGATCACCAGGTCGATGGGCGCTTGGCGGTGCATGCCCGCGAGCCTTTGCGAAAGGTCCTCCACCGCGACCGGGTACAGCGGGAGCATCCAGCGCCGGAGCGGATTCGCGAGAGGAAGCGTGCCGACGGCGGAGACGAAGCGTCGCGGCCGGTCGATCGCGGGCGTGTGCGGCGCGCCGTCGGCGAACATCGTGAACAACCCGGCGATCTGGAAGCGGCCCTCGCAGAGCCGCGCGATCGCATCGAGCACGCGCTCTCCGCCCCGCATCCCCACGAGCCAGTCGTGCGCCAGGACCACGCGGCGCGGCCATCGGGCCGAGGGCGGCCCGTCGCCCGACCGGGTCATCGCCGCCGGCACCCGCCCCGGCATCGGCATCGCCGCGCCTCCCGGGGAGAGTTGGGCCGCTCGACTAAATCGATGCGCGTCGATACGATCATCTCCATGGCCGCTGCGGGCAAGAGCTACGGGACCGGGGTGGTGCGGGCATCCAACCGATACGGCTGGGATTATCGGCGCGCCGCCGAGGCGCTGGGGCCGCCGGTCGTTCCCATCATCGACGCCCACGCCCACCTCATGGGCGCCCAGACCTGCCGCATCTACGACGATGTGCGCAAGGCCTTCGGCGTCGAGCGGACCTACTCGATGACCCAGCTCCGCCTGTGCGAGGTGGTGCGCGACACGCTCGGCGATTCCGTCCGGTTCATCGCGTTTCCATCCTTCGCCGAGCCCGACCGCTACGCCGCGTTCCGCGAGGGGTACGTCCGCACGATCGAGGCCTTCCGGCGCGACTTCGGCTCGGGCATGCTCAAGCTCTGGGCCAGCCCGCGCCTGCGGGATGTCATCCCCGAGATCAAGAACCAGGCCTTCGGCGCGACCGACGTGGCCGAGGTCGACAGCCACTGGCGCATCAAGGCCTGCGAGGTCGGCCAGTCGCTCGGCATGATGTTCATGGTCCACATCGCCGACCCGGACACCTGGTTCGCGGCCAAGTACACCGACGCGAAGCGCTACGGGACCAAGCGTCAGCAATACGAGGGCCTTGAGCGCATGCTGGACCGGTTCGAGGGCCCGTGGATCGCCGCGCACATGGGCGGCTGGCCCGAGGATCTGGCGTTTCTCGACGGCATGCTCACCCGCCATCCCAACCTCCACCTGGACACCAGCGCGACCAAGTGGATCGTGCGGGCGCTCGGCGCCCATCCGGCGAGCGCGACACGGGCGTTCTTCGTCAAGTGGTCAGGGCGGCTGCTCTTCGGGTCCGACGTCGTCGTGCAGGAGGACCACCTCCGCCCGCAGAAGCAGGGCCAGGGCCCGATGGCGGATCTCGCCGACAGCCCCGAGAGCGCGTTCGACCTGTACGCGAGCCGCTACTGGGCGCTCCGGACGATGCTCGAGACGGGCGAGGAACTCGAATCACCGATCGCCGACCCCGACCTGATGATGATCGACCCGGCCAGGCACACGGCGATGAGCGCACCGACGCTGCGCGGCATCGGCCTGGATTCCGAGCTGCTGCGCGTGCTGTACCGCGGGGCGGCGGAGCGGGTCGTCGAGCCGTACTGGAAATAGCTCAGTCGGCGCCCGAGTCCTTCCTCGGGCCGGGCTTGGAACCATCGGTCTTCTTCTCGGCCCGCGAACTGTCCGTGGGAGTGGCCGCCGGGGTCTTCTCCGGCGTGGCCTTCTCCGCCGGAGGCAGCAGCGAGACGAGCGCCTCGAACTTCGCCGACATCGCCTTGGCGAGTTCCTCATCGTCGGTCGCGCCGAAGCGTCCGGAGAGCTTGGCGGGGCCGAGCAGATCGGTGAACCCGGGCGTGCTCCGGCCGAGCCGCTGCGAGGCCGCGCTCACGGTGCCGGCAAGCCGGCCGCCACCGAAGGAACTGATCGTCCCGAGCGGCCCGCTCGGCATGAGGAACCCTCCACCCGCGTACAGCCCGAGGATCGGCGCGTTCGGCGAGCCGCCCGAGAGCACGAGGTGTCGCACCGTGAAGTTGCAGGCGGTGTTGTCGATGGGCGTCTGCCCCGCATCCGGCACGAGGAAGATGTGCAGGTGCACGATGTTCCCCGTCGCGCCGGCGAGCGTGTCTCGCGGGTCCGTGAACCGCTCCGGCGGCAGATCGGAAAGGAACACATCCGCGGTATCGGCGTCGCTCGCGATGTAGGCCCCGGTCGTGAGGCCGGGGGCGAACGTCTTCGACCCGTCCGCCGCGCTGACCGTGAGCACCCCGCCGGATTCAGGATGCAGCAGCGTGCACCCTCCCAGCCCCGCCGCGAGCGCACCCACGCAGACGATGCGAGCAAGTCGGCGGAAAGTCGAAGTGTGAAGTGGGGGGGTCGGGGCGGATTCGGTGCTGAACATCCACCGAGTGTACCGCAAATCGCCGGCCGCGTGGGCCGATGGACACGCGTGCGAGCCGGGACAGACGATCCGGCTCGTACGACCTTGTACGGGGATCGCACCGATTTGCCGCGTACTGACGCACCCATGAGCACCACACCCACTCGACGTCTCGCCCTCACGCTCGCCTCCGCAGGTCTGTGCGCAGCGCCCGCGCTCGCCCAGCCCGTGCACCAGATCCCGATCGTGCGCACGCCGACGCCCGCCACGCCGACCCAGCCCTCCACGCAGCCCGGCCAACCGGCGGCCGGTGCGCCCCAGGCCACCGTGCCCGTGACCATCGGTGGGCAGACCATCAACGTCACTCCGAACGACGCCGCGAGCGTCGCCGCATGGAAGGAAAAGCTCCGCCAGTTCGCGATCATGAAGGGCATCGAGCCGATCCGCCGCACCGACGGCCTGCCAACCTATCTCAACTCCAAGGACTACATCGTCCCGACCAACGACGGCAAGGGGCAGGGCATCGTCGCCCTCCCGGCCGGCTTCGAGATCGGCGTCTGGTTCTCCGGCCCGGGTCCCGATGGCAACGCCATCGCGCTCAATGGAATGGCCGTCCCGGTGCAACCGTTGTCCTCGGCGCCAAAGCCCGACGCCCCGACGCCGCTCACGCAGCTCGCCGAGGTGTCCGGCGCACGTGTGCAGACCGAGATCCCGCTGCTCAACCCGGTCGCGATGACCCCCGAGGCCGTCGAGGCGGCCCGCAAGCAGTTCCCGAAGGAACAGGGCTGGAACGAGATCTGGCTCCCCACCGGCGGCAAGCTCTTCGCGCGAGCGACCCCCGTCGAGATCGCGAACGGTGTATCCACCCTCAACGACGCGTGGAAGGCCGGCCTGGACCGCCCCGGCGCGCAGAGCGTTAACGACCTCGCGAAGTCCTACAAGGCCTGGTGTGAGGCGTGCTACCCGCGCGCCTGCAAGGTCACCGACCCGTACGCGTGGAGAAAACCGCAGGCCGTCGAAGCGCAGGAATCCCCGAAGTACACCATCGCCTCCGACGTCATTCCCTCGCAGATCCAGCTCATCGAGGACTCGCAGAAGGTCGTCCAGGACGACGGGCGGCTCGAGCGCGCCCTCGCCATCAGCGAGCTGCAGCAGCTCACGACCTGGAAGCGCGGCGTGCAGCGGCTGGCCGGCGTCTATCTCGCGCATCCGGAGCTCGTGACCGTCGGCCTCTCGCAGGATTTCTCCGACCTCAACGACCCGGCGATGCGCAAGATGATCAACCAGATCGTCGCCGATGCGAACCGCAACACCGACCCGAAGGGCCTCATCGCCGCCGCCTCGCTCATCGCCTCGGACCAGCGCATCGAGGCCGCGCTCAACACGCTCTCCCGCGCCCGCCGGTTCACGACCGAGCAGGCCGACAAGGATGCGATCGACAAGCTCTTTCTCGCGGTCAACGCCCTGCCGCGCCGGTGATGCCCTCTCTCAGCCGGGCCCGAGCGCGGCGATCAACTGCTTGAGCCTCTCGACGTCCGCCTCGAGCGCCGCCACGCGCGCCTCAAGCCCTCCGCCCGCCGGCTCGACCGCGGCCCGCTCCGTCGCGTGCGGTGAGACAGCGCCAACCGGGTGTAGGTCGGGGCAGAGCAGCTGCACATACACGCGCGCCCGCCCCCCCGGCGGCGGCGGCAACTCCTTGACCATCGCGCTCTCGCGCTGCGGCGGCGCTGGAGACATGAGCGAATCGACGATGCCCCTGGCCGACTCAAGCGACTCGATCGGGTGCATCCGCGAGGCGTTCTGCCGCAGCTCGCCGAGCGACTGCGGCCCGCGCAGCATCAGCTCGGCGAGCACGACGAGCTGCGAGGTGTCCACGCCCAGCACCTCGCGCGAGTTGTGCTTGAACTTGGCGACGCGGCTGCCGGTGAGGATCACCTCGCTGGCCAGTTTCTTGTTTCTCAGCCCGTCGAGCGCATCCAGCACGCGCTCCTCATCCCACTCGACCACGGGGTTCCGATTGTTCTTCTGGTTGCAGCCGGCCGTCAGGCCGTTGAGCGTGATGGGGTATTGCCCGGGGACTGTCTGGGCTTTCTCGATCAGAACCCCCAGCACGCGGCACTCGTCGGGTTTGAGCTCGACCATGCGGCGAGTGTAGTGGCGGCCGCGATCGGTCTGCGAAGCCCATGCCAACCTCCCCCTTCCATTCCTTTGCGTTCGGGCCAGATTCGGGAAGCCCCGCGGAACTCGGAGCCGATCATCGCGTTAGAGTTGTTGGGGGCGAGGTCGGCCGTCGCCGGAGAAACACCATGGCACGCAACGCGGCAATCGTGGCGACCCTGAGCGCGGGAGCGTTCGCGAGCGTGGCCCTGGCGCAGGCGAACCAGAACCAGCCCCAGACTCAACCCCAGGTCATCCGTCCCGTGCCGTCGATGCCCGGCGTCGGCGTGCCCGCGGCCCTCCCGGGGCCGCGCCCGATCGGCGGCGTGCCGGCGGCGGGCGGCGTGCCGACGAGCGCGCCGCATATCCACCAGATCCCGATCGTGCAGACGCCCAACCCGGCGACGGCGCCGAACCAGCCCGTCGCGA
>DASZWV010000201.1:0-2766 GCA_035546115.1 Phycisphaerales bacterium | reverse complement strand
ATGTCGAATGTGAACCAGACGATGGTGCTGGAGAACCTGGTGGCGCAGTTGGCGGCGGAGGGGGTTGGGGTGTAGCGGGGCGGGTGCTCGGAGATCGGGCACGGTTGTGGAAGAACTGCACGTTGCGGCGCGGCAAGGCTTTGCGCGCGTGCGACGTTGCCCCCCCTTGTTGCGGGATGCGCGAGGCTTGGCTGTTCACTGCTCCGAGATCAGCCGGTCGACAGCAAACGCTGCAAACCGCGCCGGATTGATGCACAAGGACCGAACATCGCGATGCGGTCGTGTACACTTCAAGGAGTCGTGGGGCGTGGGGCGGGGCGGAGCGGGGTGAATCAAGGAGACCATCGAATGACTCGCACGCGCATCGTTCTGGGCATGTGTTGCTTGACGGTTCTGGCTGCCGGCATGGCGATCGGCCAGCAGGGCGGCAAGGACGGGATGCCGGCGATGGATCCGGCGAAGATGAAGGAGATGATGAAGAAGCAGTGGATGGAGGCGACCGAGATCACGCCGATGCACAAGTTTCTGGCGGAGCGCGTGGGAACGTGGGACGGGGAGTGCACGTTCTGGATGGATCCTTCGGGGGAGCCGGACAAGAGCACCTGCACGACGACGATCACGCCGATGATGGGCGGGATGTACTTCAAGGACGAGACGGTGGGCACGATGAACGACTTCGACAAGAAGCCGATGAGGTTCGAGGGCTTCGGGCTGATGGGGTACAACAACGGGACGAAGGAGTTCGAGAGCACCTGGTGCGACAACATGGCGTCGATGCAGCTTCACTTCAAGGGGAAACTCTCGGACGACAAGAAGACGCTGACGCTCGAGACGGGCACGTATGTCTGCCCGATGATGGGCGGCGAGACTTGGATGCGCGAGGTGGAGACGATCACGGGGCCGGACTCGTTCACGCTCGAGTTCTACGGGCCGGACATGACCGGCAAGAGCAAGGAGTTCAAGGCCGGCGAGATCAAGTACACCCGCAAGGGCGGGATGATGAAGAAGATGGGGCGCTGAACCGGCGGCTTCGTGGGCAGATTGATGACCGGAGGCCCCCGCGCGTGCGGGGGCCTTTTTCGTGGGCGGTCGGGAGCGGATGGGCGCCGGGCGGGACGCTTCTCGGACTCTCCGCACGGACATCGGCGGGGCGAGCATCACACTCTGCGGACTCTGCGACCTGCGGGAGTGTCGGGAACGCGCGAAGACCGCCCGGCGGGCATGGGCCGTGGGAGAACTCCCGATGACACCGGTCACATGAATACCCACACTTCCGAGACTGCCCGCACCGCCGCCACGTTTGGGGTGAGCGAAACGACCGCGCAGCGGCGTCTGGCGACGTTCAACGCCCGGCACAGCCACCTGCTGTTTCCGATCGCGCGAGCGTTCGTCGCGCGTTTCGAGAAGGCGTTCGGGCCGATCCGCTCGATGGTGGATCTCGAGACCAAGGCGGAGCGCTTCGACTTCGGGTGCGTGGTCGCGACGTTCTGCAAGCACGCGCACGACCTGGGGGCGATGTCGCCGATGATCGGGGCCATCGGGGAACGGCTCTCTGCGTTCGGGTTCACTCGTGCGCATGTTCCCGCGGCGCGCTCGGCGTTTCTGCAGGCGCTCCGGGAGCACTCGGGGGCTGCGTGGACGGCGGAGATCGAGCGTGACTGGGCCGGGGTCGTGGATGACTTCTTCGGGCGCATGAGCTTCGAGGAAGCTGCGCGGCCGGTGCGCATGGCGGCGTAGGCGCCGATCAGGGTCGCGACGGACCGATGAGGTCAATCCGGTTGCCGTAGAGGTCTTCGAAGACGGCGACGCGGCCGTAGGGCTCGTCCTTCGGGTCGCGCACGAAGCGGACGCCGCGGGCTTGCAGGGCGGCGTGGTCACGGTCGAAGTCGTCGGTCTCGAGAAAGAGGAAGACGCGGCCGCCGGTCTGGTTGCCGACGCTGGCGAGTTGCTCGGGCGTGGCGGCGCGGGCGAGGAGGAGGGATGGGCCGGATGAGCCCGGGGGCGTGACGCGGACCCACCGCTTGCCGTTTTCGCGGGGTGAATCCTCGGCGAGGGTGAAGCCGAGCTTCTGCGTGTAGAAGGCGATGGCTTCGTCGTAGTCGCGGACGACGAGGGTGATGAGGGTGAGGTGCTGGGGCATGTGGCCGCTCAGCCGTCCGGTGTGTCGATAAGGGTTTGCAGCCGGGCGGCGAGGATGGGCGGGAGCTTGTGGGTCCACGAGGCGTCGATGAGACCGACGCCGAGCATGTCGAGCAGGTGGACCTGGTCCTTGCGTCGGAACGCCGTGAGCTTGATGCGAACGAGCGCGTCAAGGTTCAGGACGCGGAGCGATCCAAACTCGGTGGCCTCTTCGACGTTCGGATTGGCCGCGGGCTCACCCGGCTTGACGATCTCGCCGGCGAAGGCGAGGTGCACGGCGTTGCGGGGGCTGGAGTTGGTATCGTCGAGAAACAGGTCGAGCCCGGCCGCGCGGCGGTGGACGAAGCCGGCCGATTCCATGGCCGCGATGGCGGCGGGCAGGTCGGTGCGGCGGATGAGGATGTCCACGTCCTGGGTGTTGCGGACGGCGGCTTTGTCGATCGTGGCCACCCACGCGGCGACCGCGTTGCCGCCTACCACGGCGTAGGGAACCCCGCCCTTGGTCAGGGCTCCGCAGGCTTTGACGAGGCGTTGGCGGACGAGTTCCACGGCGTCGACCATCCGTTGCAGGAGGACTTCGGAGGTGGGGAGGGACGCGGACATCACGATATTCTACGACGCCTCGAC
>DASZWV010000200.1:0-2313 GCA_035546115.1 Phycisphaerales bacterium | reverse complement strand
GGTCGCATCGCCGTGAACGCCCCCGCCGATCTCGTCATCATCAATCCAACACGCGGCCCCGCCGCACAGCCCGACTGGCGCACCGCCGTCGATCCACTCTCCCTCCTCCTCTACACCTTCGACGAACGCTGGATCACCCACACGATCGTGAACGGCCGCACCGCCTACGCGGCCTGAACTCGACGCGGCAACCGGCCCGACTACCCGAATCGCCCCAACCCCAGGAACCCGACCGGCTGCCCCGTCTCGCCGCGCATCGCCAGGTCCGCCAGCACCTCTCCGACAACACTCGCAAACTTGAACCCATGCCCGCTGAACCCCGCCGCCACGATCACGTTCGCGTGCCTCGGGTGCTTGTCGATGATGAAGTGCGAGTCCGGGCTGTTCTCGTACACGCACACCCGCAGCATCCCCAACGGCCCATCCGCCACGGGCATGAACCGTCGCACAAACGGCCGGATGTCCTCCTCATCCCCCGCCCGCACCTCGCGCCCATCGGAATCCGGATCGATCACCGGCCCCGGTGCATGCCTCGCGATCTTCACCCCCTCCGCCGCCATCGGAAACCCATAGAACAGATCGCCCCGCCCCCACTCCCGCGGCGTCTGCATCGCCCACACCGGCGCATCCTTCACCGCAAACGGCCCCACATCTCGCGGCACGAACCACCCCAGCACCTGCCGCGTCGGCGTGATCCGCACACCCAGATCTCCCACCACCCGATTCGCCCAAGCCCCCGCTGCGATCACGAGTGCCCGCCCGCGATACTCCCCGCGCGAAGTCCGCACCCGCACCCCGCCCGCATCCGCCTCCCACCCCTCCACCCGCTCCGACTCCCGAATCTCCGCCCCAAGCGCCCGCGCCAGCCGCACGTGTGTCGCGATCGCCAGTTCCGGCTTCAACCACCCCGCCGCCGGTTCGAAGAGCCCGACAAAGTCCTCCGGCACCTCAAACTGCGGCCACCGCGCCCGCACCTCCGCCCGAGTCAGCATCTCATGCGCCAGCCCATGCTCCCGCGCCGCCCGCACCGACCCCGCCACCGCCTCCGAGTCCTCGCGCCCCAGATACACCCCACCGGGCGTGAACAGCACCCGCTCCCCGCTCTCCTTCTCCAACTCCCGCCAAAGCGCATACGCCCGCCGCAGCAGCGGCACATAGTCCGGATGCTCGTAGTAGCACATCCGGATCATCCGGCTGAGCCCGTGTGACGAGCCGCGATCATGCCCAACACCGAACTGATCCAGCCCGAGCACCCGCTGGCCGCGCTTGGCAAGGTGAGAGCAAGCCGACGACCCCATCGCTCCCGCCGCGCCGATCACGATGACATCAAACGGCTCGCTCACACCCACAGGATACAACACGAGAGCGCTGAGCGCAAGCTCAGGGTGGCTTCGAGGACTTGCGCCTCGCTCGGCTCACGAAAAACACACCGAGCCCCACCAACGCGATTGCAAGCGCGCCGGCGCCGACAAAGAAAAGGACTCCCGCAGAGGTCTCGATCTCTCGCCAGAACCCCGGACGATTCACATGCCCACTGTTTGGGCCGTCGTGGTAGGGAACACCACTGGAGAACAACACCAAGCCGCAGGCACCGAGCGCGAGCACACAAGACCCGATCGATCCCCACACCACCGCTCGCATCGCTCGCCCTTCCACTAGCCCGCAAATAGCGCCTCCACAAACGCCTCCGGATCAAACGCCTCAACATCCTCCGGCGTCTCCCCAACCCCGACGAACTTCACGGGAATATTCGTCGCGCTCCGGATCGCCACCACGATCCCGCCCTTCGCCGTCCCATCCAGCTTCGCCAGGAAGATCCCGGTGATCCCACCCCCGGTCGCATCCGTCATCGCCTTCGAGAACTCCTCGGCCTGCCGAAGCGCGTTCTGCCCGCTTGTCGCATCCAGCACCAGCAGCGTCTCGTGCGGCGCCCCGGGAATCTGCTTCGCCGCCACACCCCGAATCTTCGAGAGCTGCCGCATCAGCGGGTCCTGCGTGTGCAGCCGCCCCGCCGTGTCCAGGATGAGCACATCCACCCTCCGCGACATCGCCGCCTTGCACGCATCAAACGCCACCGCCGCCGGGTCGCCGCCCTGCTGCCCTTTGATCACCTCCACGCCCAGCCGCTCGCTCCAGATCTCCAGTTGCCGCACCGCCCCCGCCCGAAACGTGTCGCACGCCGCCAGCAGCACCGTCTTCCCCTGCTTCCGCAGCATCGAGCACAGCTTCGCGATGCTCGTCGTCTTCCCCGCGCCGTTGATCCCCGTCACCAGGATCACTGTCGGCCCCGACCCCGCCGGAAGAAGATGCAGC
>DASZWV010000199.1:0-3637 GCA_035546115.1 Phycisphaerales bacterium | reverse complement strand
AACGCCCTGTCATCGATTTTTTCGAAGTTTTTTCAACCCGCTCCTCAACAAGGACTTGCGCGCCTTTCCACGCGTTCGCGAAGCGCATTTGTGCGCGCGCCGGCGCTCCATCGTCCCTTTGTAGAGGGACCACCCATGCTTTCCGACGCCACCGAACAGGCCACCACGTACGCCGCCATCCTCGCAGATGCCCGCATCGCCGCGCTCCGCGCACTCGCCGACATCCTCGCGAGCTCCGACGACCCAACCGAAAAACGGCTCGCGGCCACTGCCATCCTCCGCCTCCCGGAGCCCGAAGACTCCCAATCCGCGATCCGGCGGCCCCAGTCCCCTTCATCCGCCCCGCCAAACAACGAATCCCCGCGCCAATCTGCCCCCACACTCCCGCCACCCTCGCAGTCGCCCACCCCGGCGCCGCTCTTTGCACCCAACACCGATCCCGAATCACGTCGGCGCGCCGCCGCCCACATCCGCAACGCTCTCACGCGCGCAGGAGTCCCAGTCGCCCCGGACCAAGACCCCTACGAACGCCTCGGAGCCCTGCCCGCCCCAGCCGCGCTCAAGATCATCCGCAGCGCCCACCAAGCGGCCGCCAGCGCCCCCGGCTAGCAGCCCCGCGCCGTCTCTCCACGCCTCTACGCCTCCACGCCTCCCGCCTTCCCCCTCGCCCTCGAATCCAGCCAGATCGTGATCGGCCCATCGTTCACCAGGCCCACGTTCATGTGAGCCCGGAATACTCCAGTCTCCACCCGCGGCCCAAGCCCGCCGAGCATTCGCGCAAATCGCGCGAACGCCGGCTCCGAAAGCTCGGGCTTCATCGCGTTGTCGAACGACGGCCGGCGCCCCCGCGCCGCCTCCCCCGCGAGCGTGAAGTTCGGCACCAGCACCACCGCGCCGCCCGCATCGATCACGCTCCGGTTCATCTTCCCCGCATCATCGGGGAAGATCCGAAGATTGGCGATCTTCTCCGCCATCCATTTCAGATCCTCCTCAGTATCGGCCGCCTCGAGCCCCGCAAGCACGAGCAGTCCCGGCCCTTCGCACCGGGCGCGCACCGTCCCCTCAACCTCCACCGATGCGCTCGAAACCCGCTGCACAACCGCTCGCATGATTCACGCTCGACTCGACCACCACCCCCAACACCCGCCGGTGAGCATACAACACCCCGATGCGTGGCGGGAACAACATCCTCGTCTGGTTCCGTGCCGACCTCCGTGTCGCCGACAATCCGGCCCTCCACCGCGCCGCCATCGACGCCGCGGCCCAGAACGGCGCAATCATCGCCCTCTTCATCCTCTGCCCAAAGCAGTGGCATCGGCACGACTGGTCCGGCGTCCGCGTGGACTTTCTGCTCCGCACCCTTCGCACGCTCGCCGACTCGCTGGAAAAGCTCAACATCCCGCTGCTCATCGCGGAAACGCCGCTCTTCTCCGGCGTCCCTTCCCTCATCACCGGGCTCGCCGCCGAACACCAGTGCGGCGCCGTCTACTTCAACAAGGAACACGAGCTCAACGAGGTCCGCCGCGACGCCGCCGTCGAGTCCGCCTGCACGCACTCCGGCCTCCGCGCCGTCGCCCTCACCGACCAGACCCTCATCGAACCCGGCGCGGTCCGCACCGGCGAGGGCAACTTCTACACCGTCTTCACCCCCTTCCGCAAGGCCCTCTACACCGCCATCGAAGATCGCGGCGGCGTCAAGCCCGTCGCCGCTCCCCCCAGGCAGCATCCCATCGCCACCCGCTCATCTCCCATCCCCAGTTCCATCAGCACCTTCGAGCCGCACACCAAGTCAACAGTCGACCTGTTCCCCGCCGGCGAGAAGCAAGCCACGCACCGCCTCCGCTCCTTCATCGACAGCCACATCGCCCGCTACGCGAACGACCGCAACAACCCCGCGATCGACGGCACCAGCGCCCTCTCCCCCTACCTCGCCGTCGGCGCGATCTCCATCCGCCAGTGCGCCGCCGCCGCGATCGAAGCCAACCGCGGCAAGTTGGGGGGGCCCGCCGGCGATTCCGGCCCCGGGGTCTGGATGTCCGAACTCGCCTGGCGCGACTTCTACCGGCACATCCTCGTCGGCTACCCGCGCGTCTGCATGCACAAGGCCTTCAAGCCCGAGATCGACCGCCTGCGCTGGAGCGACGACGACAGGCACTTCAAGGCCTGGTGCCAGGGCCGCACCGGCGTCCCCATCGTCGACGCCGGCATGCGATGCCTCGCCGCCACCGGCTGGCTGCACAACCGCATCCGCATGATCGTCGCCATGTACCTCGTCAAGGACCTGTTCATCGACTGGCGCCGCGGCGAGCGGTGGTTCATGCAGCACCTCATCGACGGCGACCTCGCCAGCAACAACGGCGGCTGGCAATGGTCGGCCTCCACCGGAACCGACGCCGCGCCCTACTTCCGCATCTTCAACCCCGTCAGCCAGAGCCGCTCCTGCGACCCCACGGGCGACTACATCCGCCGCTGGGTGCCCGAGCTCAAGGGCCTCGACGGCGGAGACAAGGGCCCGATCCACGACCCGAGCGATCTCCCGCCGCTCGCCCGAACCGGAATCGACTACCCCGACCCGATCGTCGACCATGCCGCCGCGCGCGATCGGACAATCGCGGCCTTCCGCGCCCTCTGAGCCGGGCCTGTTACCATGGGCCCATCGCGTGCGTTGGAGCGCTCATGCACTGGCCCTCGACATGGCAGATCATCTGGCTCCTCGGCATCGACGGAGTCCTGCGCATCTCACTCGCCGTGCACGTGATCCTCCGTCGCCGGCCGGTCGCCACCTCCCTCGCTTGGCTCTCGATCATCCTCGTCCTTCCCATCGCCGGCCTGTTCTTCTACCTCCTGGTCGGGGAGGTGCGCCTCGGCACGCGCCGGGCCAGGAAGTACGAGATGCTCACGAAGGGACTCGAAGAGAGCGCCTACAACACCCTTGCGCAGCGGCGCCTCGCGGCGAAGCACGTTCCCGATGAACTCGAGCCCGTCTCCCGCTTCGGGACCGCCGTCACCGGCCTTCCCCCGCTCCGCGGCAATGCCCTGACGCTCCTTGGCGACAACGTCTCGATGCTCGAGTCCCTCAAGTCGGACATCGAAGCCGCACAGAAGCACATCCACCTCTGCTACTACATCTATAATCCCGATCGCGCCGGAACCATCATCGCATCCTCCCTTGCCGACGCCGTCAGACGGGGCGTCACCGTACGCCTCCTCGTGGACGGCGCTGGGAGCCGCGATTTCCTTCGGCACGAGCTCTGCCGACGGATGCGGTCCGCGGGCATCCAGGTCGTGGAGTCGCTCCCGACCCACCTCTGGCGCATGATCTTCCGACGGCTCGACCTCCGCAACCACCGCAAGATCGCCGTCTTCGACGGCCGCATCGCCTACTGCGGCAGTCAGAACATCATCGATGTCGGCTACAGGTCCCCGCGCTGGAAGAAGGCCGGTCGGTGGATCGACGCCACCGTGCGAGTCGTCGGTCCGGCCGCCCAGGAACTCGCCGTTACCTTCCTCCGCGACTGGCAGCTCGACAGCGATGAGGACATCACCTCGTGCGAGCCGTTTCTGCCCGAGCCGGTCGCCGACCAGAAATCCTCCGCCGCGGCCGTGCAGTTGCTCCACCGGCGCCCATCCGAACGGC
>DASZWV010000198.1:0-3122 GCA_035546115.1 Phycisphaerales bacterium | reverse complement strand
GCCGCGGAGCGCGATGGCGCGGTTGTTGAGCACGGGTTGATCGCTCGGCATCCAGGTCGCGTGGACGATCCGCAGCGGACGGCCGTCGAACGCGTTCCCGGCCGTCGCCCCTGTCTCGATGACCGATGCGTTCTCGAGTTTGTAGAGCAACTCGCCCGGACATCCGTTGCAGTCGCTCCAGATCTCGGCGATCGGCTTCACCAGGCCGGGGAAGGTCGTCGTGAGAATCGTCGCCGATACCGTGTTCAGATGATGGATGAAGTCCTCGGTGAGCAGGAAGTCGTCCGCGGCCTTCGCGCCGTGCGGGGTGCCTCCGCCGAGGTGCGAGAGCTGGCCGTCCCGCCCGTCGTAGGGACCGTTCACGTACGTGCAGTCGAAGCACCCCGAACCCGGAATCGCGCAGGGAAACGGCGTGCACGAGAGCACGTCGCCGTTTCCAGCGGGCGATGAGCCCGGCGGGCAGGGTGAGCCGAGTGGGGCGACCGAGCAGATGCCGCTGTCGAGCGTGCAGCACGCGGTTGGGTGCGGGCAAAGGTTGGGAGTGCAGCAGGGCGAGCCCGCCGGCGCAGCCACGAGCCCACCCGGGCAGGCCGCACCGCCGGTCACCACCGTGCATACGCCGGCCACGGCGTCGCAGCAGGCGCTCGTGCCGGCGGTCGCGACGACGATGTCGTCCAGGAGCCAGAACGAGGGGTCGTGCCGCATCGAGAACGAGAGCGTCGGATTGGCCGCGGTGACGACCACGGTGTAGGTGTAGAGCGTGTACGGCTGGGCCGGCCCATCGGTCAACGAGAGGAGGTTCTGCGCTCCCAAGTCCGCGGAGAAGGAGTTGGGCGTGCCGCCGAAGTTGGCCAGCCAGAAGCTCACCGTCACCGTGTCTCCCACGTTGGCGGAAATCACCTGGCTGATTGTCCCGGGCGTGCCGACCTCTCCCGAGTACAACTGGTGCGTGCCGCCGTGAGGGTCCACGCCGCCGAACGACCCCTGGATGATGTCGGTGAAGCTTGATGTGTTGGCGGTTGCCCAGCCCGAGAGCGAGCCGGATTCAAAGCCGCCGTTGGCGACCCGGTTGCAGGGCTGTGCCGCCGCATGCTGCGCGAAGGCCATCGCGCACACGGACACGAGAAGACCGCCCAGAACGCCGCGAACATGGACGCGCATGTGAATCCTCAACACGAATCACAACGAGGATGTTCCCGCGCGGCGAGCGCGAGAGCCAAGTGCTGCGTTCCAAGTTATCAAAGATTCGCTCGTGAGGCACCAGTTCTCGCGGAAAAAAGCGAATTCGTTCTTCTCGAACCGGGCACCCCCCGGGCCCGGATTGGTAATCCTGGCAAACTGGGAAACGCACCCCCCGAAAAACGCCCCGCGATTTCCACGTTTCCTACCGAATGGCCCCGGCAGGAGTCGAACCTGCGACCAGGAGATTATGAGTCCCCAGCTCTAACCGCTGAGCTACGGGGCCGCGGCGGAGAGTGTACGGGAGGAACGCGCCCTGGAAAACACGCGTCAGCGTCCGCACTCGGGACAGGGAGAGTTGGTCGGGAGACCGGCAAGGTCGTAGCCGCAGTGCGTGCAGGCGCAGGCGGCTTTGGCGCGACGCGTGAAACGCCGCCAGGCGTTGAAGCCGATCGCGCCGAAGGCGGCCAGCGGGATCCAGAGCGGCAAGTCGGCGTACCAGAGCCTGTGGTTTCCGCTCAGGCTCGGCACAGACCCGAACCACGGTCGCCATCGGAAGAACGCGATCCGCGAGCCGAAGTCATACCCGGGAAGGTCGGAAAGCCATTGGCAGGCGGACTGTCGATCCTCGGGGGTGAGCGAATCGTCGGGATCGTGCATGCTGAACTCGATCGCGCCGTGGCGAGCCCGGAGCACGCACCAGTCGCACCCGAACTGGGGCCAGGCCCAGAGATTGAAGATCCAGAGAGAAAGGCAGAGCGCAGCGGCGATCGTGCACACCCAGCGGGCAGCAAAGAGACCGCGGGTTCCGCGGAGGAGAAGAGTCTTCGCCCTGGACATCATCGGATGAATCGTTGGATGCGGGAGCGAACCGGGAGTTCTTCGGGTTTGCGGATGTTCGACCATGCCCAATGAGAAAAACCCCGAGCCAGAGCCCGGGGTCTTTGGTGGCGAACGGATCGGAATCGGAGCGAGGCTGATCTTGCGTCGGTCGGCTCCGATTACTTGATGAACAGCATCTCGCGATACGAGGGCATCGGCCACAGGTCGGCGCTCGTCACGCCCTCGAGCTCATCCACAATGTGACGCAGCTCGCCCATCGCCGGGCGCACGTGCGCCTTGATGTGCTTCGCGTGCGCCCACGGCCCCCCCGCATCGCCGCCGCCGTGCCCGCCGCCCTGGTCCTCGTGCTCGAGGGCGTGCTCGAGCTTCTCGAGCTTCTCACGCAGCTCACGGACCATCTCCGCGTAGCGGTCGAGCTCCTCGCGGGCGACGTCGGAATCCGTGCCGGCGTTGACGCTCGCGGCGACGGTCTCCGCAAGCATCTTCTGGTGGCGCACGGCCGCGGGGAGCACCTGCGTGCGGGCCATCTGCACCATCGTCTCGGCCTCGATGGAGACCTGCTTGCAGAACTTCTCGATGAAGATGTGGGCCCGCGAGGTGGTCTCGGGCGCGGAGAGGATCTTGTACTTCTTGAAGAGGTTGACGGCCTTGGAAGACTTGAGCACGGGGAGCGCCTCAACGGTGTCCTTGAGGTTGGGCAGGCCGCGCTTGGCCGCTTCCTGGTGCCACGCCTCGGTGTATCCGTCGCCGTTGAAGACGACCCGCTTGTGGTCCTTGATGATCTTCTTGAGGACCGACGAGACGGCGGCCTGGAGCTTCTGCTCGGAAGGGTTCTTGCCGGCGGCCCGCTCGAGCTGCGTGGCGATGTAGTCCACGCTCTCGCAGACGATCGCGTTGAGCACGGTCATCGGCCACGCGGAGGTCTGCGAAGAGCCGACGGCGCGGAACTCGAACTTGTTGCCCGTGAAGGCGAAGGGACTGGTGCGGTTGCGGTCGCCCGGATCGCGCGGGAGCATGGGGAGCGTGCGAGCGCCGAGGTCGAGCTTCCCGCCCTTGATTGTTCGGCTGGCCTTGCCCTTCTCGATCTGCTCGATGATGTC
>DASZWV010000197.1:0-2629 GCA_035546115.1 Phycisphaerales bacterium | reverse complement strand
GACCCGGGCGCCGCTGTTCAACACCCAGTACGTGGCGACCAAGATCGTGCCGCTGGGCCCGGCCTACCAGTCGCTCATCGACGGCAAGATCGTGCAGGGCTACCGGCTGGAGTTCCATGATCTGAACATCGTGCTCACGGGAGGACGCCAGTACTGGATCTCGGCGGGAGTCCGCTACACCTTCAGCCTCAACGAGCGGGCGTACTTCTGCTACAACAGCACCTGCGACAACACGTGCCTGATCCACTTCAACGAGGGACGCGTGCTGACGGCGACCACGCTGGACGCCGAGGCCGCGGCCCAGGGCTGTGTGTCGTCGGCTCCCGCGCCCATCGGCTGCAACGGCTGGGCCAGGACCGGCAACGACTTCAGCTTCCTCATCGCCGCCGACGGCCTGACCACCCCCGGCCCGATCAACTCCAACCCGACCACACCCGCCTGCCACGCCGACATCAACGGCGACGGCAGCCTGAACGTGCAGGATGTGTTCGACTACCTCAACGCGTGGTTCGTGGGCTGCCCGTAGGCGGACCGGTGCCGGATGGAAAGAGGGCATGGAGGCACGAGGCATCGAGGCATCAAGTCGGTGCGGGGGGACCTATTTTTGAGGTATGCCTGCGGCGCCCGGAATCCTGTTTACCGCGTTTGAGCCCAGCGGGGATGACCATGCCTCGGCGGTGATTGCGGAGCTGCGGAAGCGGTGGACCGCGGAGGAGCTGCCGATCTATGCGTGGGGCGGGCCGAAGATGCGGGCGGCGGGGGCGGAGGTGATCGAGGAGACGGGGGCGAACGCGGTGATGGGGATGCCCGGACCCGCGAAGATCGTCGAGCATCTGCGGATCCATGGGCGGATCTCGAGGTGGATGAAGGAGGGGAAGGCGGCGCTGCACGTGCCGGTGGATTCGCCGGGGGCGAACTTTCCGGTTGCGAGGCTGGCCAAGAGGCGCGGGCTGCGGGTGATCCATCTGGTGGCGCCGCAGGTGTGGGCGTGGGCGCCGTGGCGGATCCGGAAGCTGCGGAAGCGGACGGATCTGGTGCTGTGCCTGCTGCCGTTCGAGGAGGAGTGGTTCATGGCGCGCGGGGTGCCGGCGAAGTTTGTGGGGCATCCGCTGTTCGATGAGCCGCTGGATGAGGCGGCGCTGGCGGCGCGGGCGGAGCGGATCGCGGCCACGACGGGAGCGCCGGGTGGGCTCGCGGCCAATGCCCCGACCGCCCAGGGCGGCGGTCGGTGGCACGGGGAGGTCGGGCCGCGGGTGGCGCTGATGCCGGGGTCGCGGCCGCAGGAGATGGTGCGGTGCTTTCCGGTGCTGCTGGATGCGTTCAACCGGCTGCGGCGGGATTTTCCCGGGACGACGGGGATCGTGGCGGCGACGAAGCCGGAGGCGGCGCGGCGGTTGCAGGAACTGGCGGCGGTGCACGGGGGTTGGCCGCCGGGGCTGGGGATCGTGCACGGGGACACGGATGCGGTGGTGCGGTGGTGCGAGTACGCGATGGTGGTGAGCGGGACGGTGACGCTGCAGATCGCGCGGCAGCTTCGGCCGATGGTGGCGTTCTATTGCCCGGGGTGGTTGATGTATCAGCTCGTGGCGCGGTGGCTGGTGTCGACGGATCTGTTCACGCTGCCGAACCTGATCGCCGGGCGGGCGATCATTCCGGAGTTCATTCCGCACTTCGGGGATGGGGATGCGCTGGCGGTGGAGATCATCAAGTTCATGCGGCGACCGGGGTATGCGGAGGACCAGCGCGAGAACCTGCGCGCGGTGTGCCGGCGGTTTGCGGGCAAGACGTGCGCGGTGGCGGCGGCGGATGCGATCGAGGGGGCGATGGGGAGGAAGAAAGTGCCGAGTGCCGAGTGCCGAGTGCCGAGTGCGCTGCAGAGCACAGAGCTTCGAGTATCAAGTGCGGAGGGAGGAACTGTGGGCGCGAAGGGGTGAGGAGGAGTTGGTCGTGGGTGAGACACGGACATCCAGGAAACGTGTGGAACGATTCGAAGACTTGATTGCGTGGCAGAAGGCGCGGGTGCTTCGCAAACGAGTCGCCGACATGACCAGGCTCTCGAGCTTTCGGCGCGAGTGGGACCTTGTCGATCAGATGCGGCGTTCGGCTCGGTCGATCATGGCCAACATCGCGGAAGGCTTTGACAAGCACAGCCGGCCCGAGTTTCATCGGTTTCTCGGGATCGCGAAGGGTTCGTCGGCGGAACTGCGCTCCGACCTGTATGCGGCTGTCGATGATGGGCTCATCAACGACAAGCAGTTCCAGCAGTTCTACGCCCTTTGCGAAGAAGTCGCTTGCATTCTCGGGGGCTTACGGTCATCGCTCCGTCGATCAAATGATCCTGTCGCCCAGTGATTCCAAACTCGGCACTCGGCACTCGGCACTCAAGACTCCTTCGCCAGCGCGAGAAGGCAGACGGTGCAGCGTGCGTTGCCGATGCGGTCGGAGATGGGGAACGTGCGGAGGATGGGGCCGGCGAGGGTGAGCGGGATGTGCTTGTCGAGGCAGCGGTGGGCGAGGATCGCGAGGTCGTGGCGGGCGGTGGATTCGTCGGCGGTGAAGACGATGAGGGCGACCGCGGCGTGGGCGATGCGATGGTCTTCGCTGAGTTTTTTCAGGTCGGCGATGGGGT
>DASZWV010000196.1:0-6811 GCA_035546115.1 Phycisphaerales bacterium | reverse complement strand
GTCCGCCGCCTCGCCCACGTAGCGTTGTCCAACTACGCGCACGCCGAAGTACGTTCGCTCGCGCTCCGCAAGATCGCCATGGGGCAGTCTTCCGAGAAGATCATCCCGCTGCTCGCAAAGAACTACCGAACTGGAGATGCCCATCTGATCGAGCGCGTGCTCATGATGCCCCCGGACCGCGAGGAACTGCACAGCCTCGTTTTCGATCTCGCCGAGGTGATTCGCGCGAACCCTGTTTCAGAACTTTCCCGTACCATGCTCTTTGTCTATGAGGAATCACCCTGCTCGCTCTGCCGCCACAAGGCCGTCTTGTCTCTGACGCACTGCGCGAGCGCTCCTTCATGGTTGCTGGAAGAGGGCCGTCACGACGCATCGGACGAAATCCGCGAACTCACCGCAAAGCCGAACTGATGCGGCAGTCTGGCTCTACGTCCCCACGCGCCCCAGCCCCCCGATCCTCGCCACGACCTCCGGCTGCCCTTCCCCCTCGGCCGCGCCCGACGCCCCCGCCTCGCCGAGTGCCCGGTCGAGCATCTCGATCATCCGCCTGGTCTGGGCGATCGCCGACTCGATGCTGCTCTTGCCCGTCAGCGTCTTGATCAGGTCCTGACGCTCATCCTGCTTGAGGCACCCCTCGCACTCCGCCTGCGCCTGCTCCAGCGTCTTGAGCAACTCCGCCGCCCGCTGCCGTGCGGCCAGAGTCTCCAGCAGAACTGTCTGGCGATTCGTTGACATCCGGGAACACAACTCCGGTCCGACCACCGACTTTCACTCCCACCTCTCGCCGGCCCAAGGCCACCCGAGGCCGAACTGCTGGCCAAGCGGAGATCATATGTACAGCCGTCGCTCAACGCACGTTGAGCACCGATCATTGTCCTTACAAAGATGCCGACTTGCTATCCGGCGTGCACACTCGACGCCGGTTCCGGGGAGACAAGCCCGGTGCGCATCTCCGGGACATGCCTCCGGATGGCATCCACCACCCGGGCGGGATCCTGGCTGAATCTGGCCGCGTGCATCTGGGCGACCATCTCGGCGACGCCCGCGGCCACATCCGCCCCGAACCCAGGACCGGCCCAGGCGCGGATGCCGGGGTGTGCGGTGGGCAGAAGCTGCTCGGCCGCGTAGGCGAGCTCTTCGTGCAGCTTTTCGCCGGGTCGGATGCCGGTGAAGACGAGGTCGATCGTCCGGCCCTCGCCATCGTCGTCGCGATGCTCGCGGAGCGCGGCCGCGCGCCGAGTGAACCTTCCGCCGGAAGTTGGTCGATCGCCCACGATCCGCGGCGTCATCCCGTGCGCCCGCACGAAGCGCGAGGCGAGGTCCACGATCTTCACGGGCTGGCCCATGTCGAGAACGAACACGCCGACGGGCTGGTCCTTCCCCTTGGCGCCTTGCTGGCTCGATGCCCCGGACCCTTCGAGATCCAGCGCCGCCGACTGCACCACGAGCGTCGCCGCCTCGGGGATCGTCATGAAGTAGCGCGTCATCCGCGGGTCGGTGATGGTGATCGGCCCGCCCTCGGCGATCTGCTGGGCCCAGATCGTGAGCACGCTCGCGGCGGAGCCGAGCACGTTGCCGAACCGCACCATGCTCAGGCGGGTCCTTCCCTCGACACCTTGGCACCTCGACACCTCGACACCTTTCCCCCGCACATACATCTCCGCCATCCGCTTGGTGGCCCCCATGACGCTCGTCGGGTTCACCGCCTTGTCCGAGGAGATCATCACGAACCGCTCGGCGCCCGCCGCGACGGCCGCATCGGCGATCGACTTGGTGCCGAAGAGATTGTTGGTCACGGCGTGGGCCGGGTGGTCTTCCATGAGCGGCACGTGCTTGTGGGCCGCGGCGTGGAAGACCGCGTGGGGCCGCAGTTTCTCGCACAGTCGCAGGGTTGCCTCGGCATCAACGACGTCGTGCAGAACGGCCTTGCGCGGCACGCCGGGGAAGTGGCGGGCGATCTGCCGATCGATCTCGAAGAGGGCGTTCTCCGCCCGCTCCATGAGCACCAGCAGCGAGGGCTCGAACGCCGCGGCCACCTTGGCGAGTTCCGACCCGATGCTCCCGCCCGCCCCGGTGATCAGCACGCACTTGCCGCCGAGGATCGCGGAGATCGCCTCGCGGTCCATCTCGTAGGGCTGTCGCCCGATGAGCGCGGCCAGATCGATCGAGGGCGCGGCACCCTGGAACCTGTGCCCACCCTCCCCCGCCCTGGCGGGGGAGGTGTCGGAGCGCAGATGGGGAGGCGACGACGGAGGGGGCGCGACCGTCTCGGCCGCACCCGAGAGCACATCCTCCATCGCCGGCACGCAGCGCTCTTCGATTCCGGCCGCGCGGAGCGACGCGCCGACCCGCGCCCGCTCGGCAACCATGGCAGCGGGCAGGCAAACCAGCGCGAACCTGATTCCAAACCGTGCCGCGATCACGGGCAGGTCGGCAAGCTCACCAAGCACGGCCGTCCCACCTTCGGCACTCGGCACTCGGCACTCCGCACTCGGCACTGCAACGGCCCCCGCCACCACCACGCCCGGAACCGCGGCCATGGCCCCGGCCATCTGCCGGATGGTCGCGGGCGACCCGATGAGCAGCACACGGGTGATCGCCCCGGCCCCAACGCCCGCCGCGCCATCGAGCGCGAGGACTCGCCCGCCGTTCATTCCTGGGACTCGATGGGTTCGGACGGTCACCTGCGCTCCCTGCGACAACACCCTCTCACGCCCCTAACCACTCGCCGCAACTGGTATCGGCCCCCGGGACTCGCACACCAAAGAAACTGCTTTGGCTCGCCCCCGGTATGCTGAGTTGGATGCTCACCCTCTCCACGGAGCGATCGTCCGATCGCGCGGCGGCCCCCGCGCACGACGCGATCCCCCCATCCGAGCACACCTTTACCTCCCACGACGGCGCGACCATCTTCTACCGCGCCTGGCCAGCTCGGCAGCCCGCCGCCCACCCAAGGTCCATCCTCCTCTTCCACCGCGGCCACGAGCATTCCGGCCGGTGGCAGGAGACCGTTCAGGCCCTGGCCCCGTGCAACTGCAACATCTACGCCTGGGACCAGCGCGGCCACGGCCGCTCGTCGGGAGAGCGCGGCGGAGCCCCCAGCATCGCCGCCGTCACGAAGGACGCCGACCTTTGGGCACGCCACCTCGCGCGCGAGCACGACCTCGAGCCGCGCAACACGGTTATTGTTTCGCACAGCGTCGGGGCGGTCATCGCCGCGGCCTGGGTGCACGACTTCGCGCCACCGATCCGCGGGCTGGTGCTCGGGGCGCCGGCGCTGCGGGTGAAGCTCTACGTGCCGCTCGCGATCCCCGCCCTGCGGCTCAAGCAGAGGCTGCTCGGCCCGGGCACCGTCAAGAGCTACGTGAAGGCGAGGATGCTCACGCACGACCCGGCCGAGGCCGCGGCGTACAAGGCCGACCCGGCGATCTTCCGCCAGATCGCGGTGAACGTGCTTCTGGACCTGCACGACACCTCGACGCGCCTGATCGCCGACGCCGGCGCCATCACCACGCCCACCCTCATCCTCGCCGCCGAGAGGGACTGGATCGTCCACCTCGAGGCCCAGAAGGAGTTCTATCGCAATCTCGGCTCGCCGACCAAGCAGTTCGAGATTCTTCCCGGGTTCTACCACGCCCTGTTCCACGAGCGCGAGCGGCCGGTGGTCACTGATCGCATCCGCGCGTTCATCGATGAGTGCTTCACGCGCGCGCCGCAGACGCGTGAAACACTCATCCGCTCCGACAAGGGCGGCCACACCAAGACCGAGTACGACCTGCTCCGCACGCCGGGGTCGCTCCGCTGGAAGGCCACCAGGGCCATGGTTCGGCTCGGGGGCGCTCTCAGCGAGGGGATGCGGCTCGGCCGGCGGTGGGGCTTCGACTCAGGCGTCATGCTCGACTACGTGTACGAGAACAAGTCCCACGGCGTCACCCCCATCGGCAAGCTGATCGACCGGAGCTATCTCAACGCCATCGGCTGGCGCGGCATCCGCATCCGGCGCCAGAACCTGCAGGCGGTGCTTCGGAGCGCGATCGACCGGACGAGCAAGGACGGCAGGGCGGTTGTCATCCTCGACATTGCGTCCGGTCCCGGCCGGTATGTGCTCGAGACCATCAAGGGCCTCAACGGCCGCCCCGCGACCGCCATCCTGCGCGACTACAAGCAGGAGAACCTCGCGGCCGCCCGCGCCCATGCCGAGCGGCTCGGGCTGACGAACATCCGCATCGAGCACGGCGATGCGTTCGATCGCGACGGCCTCGGCGCGCTCAACCCGCATCCGACCATCGCGATCGTCTCCGGCCTGTACGAGCTGTTCCCGGAGAACGAGCCCGTCCGCCGATCGCTCGCGGGCCTTGCAAAGGCCGTGCGGCCCGGCGGGCTTCTCGTCTACACGTGCCAGCCGTGGCACCCGCAGGTCGAGTTCATCGCGCGGGCGCTGACCAACCGCGAGGGCCGGCCGTGGATCATGCGCCGACGCACGCAGGCGGAGATGGATGCGCTCGTTGAGGACGCCGGCTTCGAGAAGATCTCGCAGGAGATCGATCCGTGGGGGATCTTCACCGTCTCGGTCGCACGCCGGATCGAGCAATGAGCCACGCCGCACCGACAGCTTCCGCCCGGCCCACGCTCTGGCAGGCGGCCATGGCCGCGGTCGCGCTCTCGCTCCTGTTCGGGGCGGTGTACTCCGCGACCAACTGGCTCGCCTCGCTCCGGCCCGCGGTGCCGTCGGTCTACTTCGAATGGGAAAGGCGCATCCCGTTCGTGCCGCTGTTCATCGTCCCCTACATGCTCATCGACGTGTTCTTCTTCGCGGCGCCGTTCCTGTGCCGCACGCGGCTGGAGCTGCGCACGCTCGGCCGGAGGCTGGCCGCGGCGACGCTCATCGCGGGCGTGGCGTTCCTGCTCATGCCGCTGCGATTCGCCTTCGAGCGGCCGCACGCCGACGGCTGGCTCGGCGCGCTGTTCGACTCGTTCCGCGCGATGGACAGGCCGTTCAACGAGTTCCCCTCGCTGCACATTGCGTACGGCACGATCCTCGCCTCGTTCTACCGGCGCCGATTCGGCCACCCGCTGGCCGCGCTGCTGGTGATCTGGTTCTCGCTCGTGCGCATCTCGGCCGTGCTGACCTACCAGCATCACCTGGTGGATGTCGCGGGCGGCTTTCTCCTCGCGGCGCTGTGCATGCACCTGTTCCAGGATCGGCCGCTCCGCCGGGGGATGACCGCCAATCCGCGGATCGGCCTGTACTACCTCGCAGGCGCGCTCGCGTGCGTCGCGGGTGTGCCGCTCGCGTGGCCGTGGACGCTGATCCTGCTCTGGCCCGCCGTCTCGCTCTCGCTCATGGCGGCGGCCTGTTTCTGGCTCGGCCCGGGCTTGTATCGCAAGCAGGACGGCAGGATTCCCTTCACGGCGAAGCTCCTCCTCTGGCCGATCCTGCTGGGCCAGCGTCTCTCCCTCGTGTGGTACGCCCGCGAGGGCAACCCGTGGGATCGACTGACATCCCGCCTGTGGATCGGGCGCGTGCTCACCGATGTCGAGGCGCGGCGCGTGCACGACGCGGGCGTCACCGCCGTGCTCGATCTCACGGCCGAGTTCGCGGCCCCCGCACCATTCCTGAGCGGCGCCGTCGAGTACCACAACACGCCCATTCTTGACCTGACGGCCCCCACCGAGGAGCAGCTCGACCGCGCCGTCGCCTTCATCCGCACGCACACCGAATCCGGCATCGTCTTCCTGCACTGCAAGATCGGCTACTCGCGGACGGCCGCCGTCGCGGGGGCGTACCTGCTCTCGACGGCGGCGGCCAGAACGGCCGAAGACGCCGCGGCCATGCTCGGGGCCGCCCGCCCCGGCATCGTCATCCGGCCGGAGGCGATGCGGGCGATCGATGGGTATGCGGCGCGCCTGTCCGCCCTACGAAGCGGCGCCGCCCCCGCTTGAGGCCCTGCGCCTCCGCAGTTCCATCGCCCACAGCGCGAGCACGGTGAGCGCATCGCTCGCGATGTGGAACGTCCGCACGCTCTCGAAGGTCGGCGGGTTGAGCGTTGGGTCGATGGCCTTCGCGGCGATGTTCGCCGCCCCGGATGTCGGGATCTGCTTGATGAGATCCAGTATGGCGAATCGCTGGAGCGTGACGTCGTGGATGGCGTCGAGGTTCTTGTATGCGAAGAAGCAGTACAGCACGGTGACAAGCGCCGTGGTGATCCGGTCGGGCTGCTTGCGGATCGAGGCGAACGCCAGCAGGCCGCCGATCACGACGACGTAGAGCGTCCAGTACCACTGCAGGGCGTTGGACCGCTCGAAGTACATCTGGATGAGTTCGGAGTAGGTCATGTCCGGCTCCTGGGGTTGGGCGAGCATACCAGAACATGGGAATCCGACATCCGACATCCCACATCCGCCGCCGCCCAGTACACTCCCCCCATGCTCGCCCGAATCACCGGCACGCTCATCGAGGTCTCCGGCCCGCCGCACAACACGGCGCTCGTCGCGCCCGATTCCCAGCCCGACCTGGCGTACGAGGTTCTGCTGCCCGCGTATCTCGCCGACCGACTTTCGAACACCAGCGCCGCCGGGTCGGGAGGATTGGGGGGGCTGGGGGAGGGCATCACCCTGCACACGCTGCAATACCTCGAATCCCAGAACCAGGGCGCCAGCTTCATCCCGCGGCTGCTCGGGTTCGCCTCGCCGCGGGAGCGCGAGTTCTTCGAGCTGCTCACGAGCGTCAAGGGCCTCGGCAACAAGCGGGCCATGCGCGCCATGGCCCTGGAGCCCGCGGCCATTGCCCGCGCCATCGCCGACCGCAACG
>DASZWV010000195.1:0-6336 GCA_035546115.1 Phycisphaerales bacterium | reverse complement strand
GAACGTACGCCCGGAACGACCCGTCGCGAAGCCGAACGCTGTCCGTCTCCACCCCCTCTTCCGCCGGCGCCGCCCCCGTCGCCTGCCGGAATGCCCGCTCCGCCCCCTCCAACGCCTCGCGCCTCGCCGTGAGCAAATCGGCCCCATCCGCCATCGCGCACACCACCACCCGCCCGCCCTCGCGCATCGGCTCGTTCTGCCACCACTCCGGAATCGGCACCCGTGCCGGCGCCTCCTCCCGCACCGCCACCTCGGGCGCCGGCGTCGCACGCATCTGCTGACACCCGCACGCCCCCGCGCCGATCGCCACCACCAGAATCGCGCGCCCTCGCCTCACCGCGCCTCCTCAGAACAGTTTCGCCTGATCCTTGACCTCCCGCGGCCGCGCCTCGATCTCCTTGAGCTCCTCCACCAGTTGGCCCACGTTCTCGAACTGGTAGTACTCGCTCGCGAAGCGAACGTACGCCACCTTGTCCAGCGTCGCCAGCCGCTCCATCACGCGCTCCCCGATCGCCCGCGACGGAGCCTCGCGATCAAAGTCGCGGAAAAGGCTCTCCTCCACCTCATCCACGAGCTTCCGCTTCGCCTCATCCGAGATCGGCCGCTTCCCGCACGCCGCCATCACCCCCCTTAGCACGTTCTCCTTGCTGAACGGCACCCGCGACCCATCCTTCTTCACCACCATCAGCCGCGCCGTCTCCTCCACCTTCTCGTACGTCGTGTACCGCTTCTCGCACTTCAGACACTCCCGCCGCCGTCGCACCACCCGCCCCCCATCGCTGGCGCGGCTGTCGATCACCTTGTCATCGTTATGTCCGCAATACGGGCAGATCACGGGGAACAGCATACCACACATGGGGCGGGTGCCGGGTGGCACTGGTCTGGCTCTGCAGACCAGTGCCCCCGGGAGGTCAATCCGCACCCGACGCCCCCGCCCCGGGCTGATCTCGCCGCTCCCGACGCTCCGCGGCCTGCTTCCGCCGCTTCCGGGCCTCCTCGCGATGCCGCCGGTCCACATCCCGGAACGCCCGCCGTCCCAGGGCCTCCGGCAACCGGGCAAACTCCGCCAGCCGGCACGTCACCAGCGACACCCCGCCATGCTGATCGAGCACCAGCACGAACGGCATCGCCACCTCCAGCACCCGCATCACCGTCGGCGTCGAGTCCACCAGCCGCACCCGAACCAGGTGCAGCCGCGGCGGAGCATCCGGCCTCCAGTCCGCATCGCATCCGCGCAGCACAAACTGCCCGAACTCGTTCATCGGGGCGATGTAGTCACCCGGCCGGATGTCCTCCGGCCCCACCGGCTCGGCCAGCACGCTCTCGGAAATCTCCTGATTCATCACATCGATCATGGCCCACCTCCCGGCCGCGCCAGGGAGCATTCTGAAGGACCCGCCCGAACGCACGCCCCACGAGCGCACACCGACCGGATCCGGGTCGTTGAAAAACTTGGTTGTGTATGAAGAAAGTCCGCCGGCTCGCGTATCACGCGGCAAAGGCGGACGGACGATCGCCTTCCCGCATCAAGCAGGCCTGGCGATCCCAGATATGGAGCGTTTGGGCACGCATGGGAAAATCTCGGCGGCATCCAATACCGCCCGGCGCCCAAAGTCAAGCACCCCCGTTTTCACACACCCGCGCGCCAAGTTGCCAACCCAAGCGCGAATCACTTCACTTCAACAAACTGCCCGCCCGCCAGCTTCGGATCCGCCCCGCCCGCTTTCCGCAGGTCTTCGCCCTTGAGTTCGTGAACAACCGTCGTCTTGCCGTCCCTCGATTCGGTCACGCGGACCGAGTCGATATGGTCCAGCTGCGTCCCAGCCGCCAGGATCGCCGCACGCACGCTCAACCCGCCCTCCGGCAGCGAGTACGCCCCCGGCCGCTGCACGCTCCCCGTCAGATAGACAAGCCCCGGCTTCGCTTCGCCGGCGATCACTCCCGCAGCGGCATCAGCAGCCGGCGCCCCCATCCCCGCCGCCTTCCCCGACCCCACCTGCGTCAGAATCCACTGCACCGTCGGCTGAAACCGCGCCGGCGCATGCACGAACAGCTTCGTCCCCACCAGATACAACTCCGCCAGCTCGCCCCCGTTCTCGCGCCACTGCTCCGGATCCACCACGCTCGTGATCAGCTTCTGCAGGTCCTGCGCCGTCGCCGCCCGGTCCTTGGGCCCCGGGATCGAGTCCAGCAGCGGCGATGCGTCGTACGCCATCAGCGTGATGTCCCGCCTGTCGAAATGCCGCAGCGTCGAAACCTCCAGCATGTCCCCCGTCACGCGGCAGGCGATCCGCTCGCCGTTCTTCCCCATCCGCTCGTTGAGCAGCATGAGCGCCGTCTCCACGCTCACGCTCGCCATCGGCACGCCGACGACCGAGTCCTTCGCCGCATCCATGGCCGCGAGCGAATCCCAATCCACGTACGTCTGCTTCCCCGCCACCTTCCCCAGCTCCTGGGCGATGCGCTCCAGCGTCGCATCCTTCGGCAGCGTGATCGTCTTCTCCGCCACCTCCGGCGATGCGTACGTCATCTGCGCCTTGTTCGCCACGCCCGCCGGCGTCGCCGGCCCGCTCAGCTCCTTCAGGCCCACAGCGCCGCCGATCACCGCCCCGCACGCAACCACAACCATCGCGATGTTCATGATCATCCTCCTTTGAGGTCCACGTTCCGCCCGTCGAAACCTGTCCGCCAGCGCCGCCGCATCACCAAGCTCCGCGATCGCCCTTCCCGCCGCCGCCTCTTCCCCCACTCCCTCGACCATCAAGTCCCGGATCCGCTCGCGCAGATGTTCCGCCAGTTCCTCCCGGATCGACTCGGTCTCCGCCCGCGGCAGCCGCAGCAGCCTGCACAGCACATCCAGCCACGCCTCGACGTGGCCCTCGCCTCGAAGGTGGCATGGGCCTCCCGGCCCATGTTGGGGTTCAGGCCGCGCCGCCCCGGACGCCCCGGTGCGCCGTGCCCGCCACAAGCTCCGCAGCCGGGTGCTCATCACGCCTCCTCAGCTCTCGCCCCGCCCCCGCTCAAGAACCGCTCGATCATCGCCTGGTGCGCCCGATGCGCCGCGATCCGCTGGTCCAGGTGCTTCCTCCCCTTCGCCGAAAGCCGGTACCACTTCCGCTTCCGCCCCGCCGTCCCCTCCTCCGCCCGCTCGCTCTTCACCGTCTCCCACGTCGCCAGAATCAGCCCCTGCTTCTCCAGCGACCGCAGCAGCGGATACAGCACCCCCGGCGTCAGCCGGATCACCCCCTCCGACCCCGCGGCCACCCGCTTGCTGATCGCATACCCATACTGCGGCCCATCGCCCAGCACGGACAGAAGCACAAGCTCTACGGCGGATTGAGACGGAGGATTGGGCTCGCGGCTGACCATTCCTGTCAATATATCTGACTCCGATATATCTGTCAAGCCCGCCGCCACAAGAAGCAACTCCTCGCAACCCCACCCGCATATGCTCCCCCATGCCCCGGCCCGCAACGACTACGACGACGCACACCCCGCAACTCCGCGAGTAGCCGGACTCGCCATAGCTGCCCCAACCAGAACCCGGCCCCAAGCCGGGTTCTTCCAATTTCCCCCCGTACCATCCGCCCCCGCCCGGTCTCAGCACCGAGCACTGAGCACTGAGCACCCAGCACCATGCCGAAAATCACCCTCCCCGATAACTCCATCAAAGAGTTCCCCAACCCCATCTCCGCCAAGGAGGTCGCCGCCTCCATCGGCGCGGGCCTCGCCAAGGCCGCCGTCGGCGCCAAGATCGACAGCGGTTCCGGCCCCGAACTCCGCGACCTCTCCACCGTCATCTCCAGTGACGCCCGCCTCGCGATCGTCACCCCCACCACCCGCGACAAGAAGCCCGACCCAGACGCCCTCTACCTCCTCCGCCACTCCGCGGCCCACGTCATGGCCGAGGCCATCCAGCGCCTCATCCCCGAGGCCCAGCTCGTCTATGGCCCTCCGCTGGACGACAAGTTCTACTACGACATCAAGTTCCCCGACAACCGCCCGCTCAAGGAGTCCGACTTCGCCAACATCGAAGCCGAGATGAAGAAGATCATCGCCGAAGATCGGCCGTTCACCCGCTACGAGATGCCCAGCGCCGAGGGTCTCCCCAAGCTCCAGCGCGAACACAACAAGTACAAGATCGACAACGCCGAGCGAGCGCTCGGCATGCCCTCCTCCGTTTACAAGTCCGCCAAGCCGGTTGCCGCGCCTCAAGACTCGGCACTCGGCACTCGGCACTCGGCACTGTCCTTTTACTGCACCGGCCAACCCGACAAGAACTGGGAAGACCTCTGCCGCGGCCCCCACCTCCCCTCCACCGGCCGCATCGGCGCCGTCAAGATCCTCTCCCTCGCCTCCTCCTACTGGCACGGCGATGAGAACTCCGACCGCCTCACCCGCGTCTACGGCACCGCCTTCTTCTCCCAGGCCGATCTCGACGCGTACATGAAGCAGAAGGAAGAGGCCGCGGCCCGCGATCACCGCGTCATCGGCAAGCACCTCCGCCTGTTCCACATCGACGAGACCGTCGGCCAGGGCCTCATCCTCTGGACCCCGAACGGCTCCATCGTCCGCAAGGAACTCCAGACCTTCATCGCCGCCGAGCTCCGCAAGCAGGGCTACACCGAGGTCTTCACCCCCCACATCGGCGGCCTCGATCTCTACAAGACCTCGGGCCACTTCCCCTACTACAAGGACTCGCAGTTCCCCCCCATCGTCGAGCGCGACGCCCTCGACGCCTGCATCAAGTCCGGCTGCTCCTGCGCCGAGATGACCCACCGCCTCGAGGGCGTCTCCGCGCGCCTCGCCGCGGGCATCAACGAGCGCACCAGGGCCCAGACCATCACCCCCGACCGCATCCTCCCCGACGACCAGCTCCTCCCGGGCTTCATGCTCAAGCCCATGAACTGCCCCCACCACGCCAAGATCTTCGCCAGCGCCCCACACTCCTACCGCGACATGCCCGTCCGCATCGCCGAGTTCGGCACCGTCTACCGCTGGGAGCAGTCGGGCGAGCTCAACGGCATGACCCGCGTCCGCGGCTTCACCCAGGACGACGCCCACCTCTTCTGCACCGAGGACCAGATCCCGCAGGAGATCCAGGGCTGCCTCTCCCTTGTCAAGATCATCTTCGCCTCCCTCGCCATGAAGGAATATCGCGTCCGCGTCGGCCTACGCGATCCCGACTCCAACAAGTACACCGGCTCCAAGGAAAACTGGGACAAGGCCGAGGCCGCGTGCCTCGAGGCCGCGGCCTCCCTCGGCGTCTCCTTCTCCAAGGAGCCCGGCGAGGCCGCGTTCTACGGCCCGAAGATCGACTTCGTCGTCAAGGACGTCATCGGCCGCGAGTGGCAGCTCGGCACCGTGCAGGTGGACTACAACATGGCCCTCCGCTTCGACCTGTCGTACATCGGCCCCGACAACAAGGCCCACCGCCCCGTCGTCATCCACCGCGCCCCCTTCGGCTCCATGGAGCGCTTCTGCGGCGTGCTCATCGAGCACTTCGCCGGCGCCTTCCCCACCTGGCTCAGCCCCGAGCAGGTCAAGGTCCTCCCCATCAGCGAGAAGTCCGACGCCTACGCGCAGAAGGTCGCCCAGGCCCTCCGCGACGCCGGCGTCCGTGTCAGCGTCGATCTCTCCAACGACCGCATCCAGGGCAAGATCAAGGCCGCCACCGACTTCAAGATTCCCTACCTCCTCATCGTCGGCCCCCGCGACGCCGAGACCAACGCCGTTTCCCTCCGCATCCGCGGCACCGAAAAGGACGCCGGCTCCATGCCCCTCGAGAAGTTCGTCACCTCGATCAAGGCCGAGATCGACGAGCGGAAAGCGGAGCTCGGAGTCCGTCCATGATCAAGCTCTATTTGCGGGCTGGCGAAAGAATCACGGACTATCACGAAGCGTGGGAGAGTGGCACGACAATTACCGAGCACTGGGGTCAGCTTGGAACACGAGGCAACTCTCGAGAACACTTGATAGCACCCGGCAAGTCGATTGCCCTTCAACTCCAAGATCTGCTCGCTCCGGCCAGAGCCAGGGGTGCAGAAGTTGAGGACAAGGACCACGCCGTCCTCCTCGTGGAATACGAGGTAACCGGCATGGGATCCACCACCGATCTTGACAAGCGCTACGAACTCGAGGATTGGCTGAACGAGTTTCTGGGCTGGACAGGGCTTGGTGACTGCGACGGGGGAAGCATCGGATCGGGAACGATGGAGGCGTGCTGCTACGTAGTTGATTTCGAGGTGGCGAAGCAGTCGGTCGCCAAACCGCTGAAGGGAACCAAGTTCGAAGACTATTCGCGCATCTACCGCGAAGGCGCGTGACTCTTCAACG
>DASZWV010000194.1:0-4197 GCA_035546115.1 Phycisphaerales bacterium | reverse complement strand
AGGGCCTTGGCATAGATCGCCAGAGCGTCGTCGGCCTTGCCCTTGGCGAGGAGCGTGTTGGCCTCTTCGACGTTCGCGCGAATCGTCGGCGCAACCTCGGCGCGAACGCCTCCGGCGATCATCGCCGCGAGCACCAGAGTGGCGAGTTGTCTAGCGATACCAGCCATCGACGAGCATCTCCAGGAACATGCACACAACCGCGAACGCGAGGAAGATCTGGAACAGTTCGGTGTAGCGGACCGACTCGGTGATCTCTTGCTTGTGGGCCACGGCGGATCTCATCAGCCGCTTGTAGACGGTGTCCATCTCGATATTCCCGGTGCCCACGTTCAGGAAGACGCCTCCCGGCGTCGCCTCCGCCACCTTCTTCAGAATGGAGGGGTCCATCTTCGAGAGCACCCTCTCCCCCTCGTATTCCATCGGCCGGGCGGCCTGCGGGCGACCATTGGGCCCCACATCCGGTGCGGGCACAACCGCCCCCGCCAGATCGGACCCGATGCCGATGGTCACGATGCGGATGCCCTTCTTGGCGGCCGCGGCCGCTGCCTCGAGGGGCTGCGACTCGTGATCTTCACCATCGGTGATGAGGAAGATCGTGCGCGAGCGGCCGTCCTTCTGCGCATCGTCGGTGGGCACGAGTTGGCTGGTGGCGAAACGGATGGCATCGCCGATCGCCGTGCCGCCCCGCCCGACGCTGTCGGGATTGGTGTCGTCCAGAGACAGACGCACGAACGAGTAGTCGGTCGTCAGCGGGCACTTGAGCACCGCGGCCCCCGCGAACGCGACGACGCCGATGCGGTCTCCCTCCGCCGCATCCAGGACGTCGCGAACGCCCAGCTTGGCCCGCTCGAGCCGGCTCGGACGAACGTCTTGGGCGAGCATGGAGCGGGAAACGTCGATGACGAACATCGCATCGCGTCCGGCCCGCTGCACCTTCTGGGGCTGTGGATTGAACGCGGGTCGAGCGAGGGCCACGGCCACGGCGGCCGCCGCGACGCAAGCCAGAAGCATCTTGAAGATGCGCGGCCAGACCGAGGCGGACTTCGCCCACGGGCGGCCGGCGGCCGCACCGAAGAACCGGCGAACCGCGAGGCGGTGCATCGCGAGCGCGAAGAGCCCGAGCAACAGGAGAAGCGGCGCCAGGCCGAGCGCGAGCAGCCATCGGGGCTCGAGCAGCGTCAGACCGTTCATGGCGACCTCCTCAGCCACAGGGCGACGAGCAGGCCCCGGAACGCCAGCAATCCGGCGGACGCCATGGCGATGGGCGAGAAGAGCTCGGTGTAGTCCGTGAAGTCCACCGTCTTCACGGTGCTCTTCTCGAGGCGGTCGATGTCGGCGTAGATGTCGCGCAGGGCGCTCCCATCCTCGGCGCGATAGAACTTGCCGCCGGTCGCATCGGCGATCGCCTTGAGTGTCTTCTCGTCCACATCGCCGCGGACGGGAATCCTCTGGTCTCCGAAGGGCGTGTGGAACACCTGGTACGAGTCGCCGCCGATGCCGATTGTGTAGACCTTGATTCCCCATTGCGCGGCCAGCTTCGCGGCCTCGACGGGGTCGTACTTGCCGCGGTTGTTGTCCCCGTCGGTGAGCAGGATCATGATCTTGGACTTGATGCGGAAGTCCTCGTCGGCAAGCTCGGTGTGGCGAGACTTGAGGTCCTCTTCCGCCGTGTGCAGTCGGGCCGCGGCGAGGGCGAGGCCGTCGCCGATCGCCGTGCCGTCCTCGAACCGCTGGGCGAGCGGGATCGCTTCCACGAGTTGTGCCAGCGTGCGGTGGTCCCGGATCATCGGACACGCCGTGTCCGCGAAGCCGGCAAACTGCACAAGGCCGATGATGTCGGCGGGCCGTCCGGCGAGGCTCTTGCCGTCGCCGAGCAGGAAGTCGTGCACGACGCGCTTCACGATGTCCAGGCGGGAAAGGTCCTGGCCATCGATCGGCATCGCGAGGCCCATCGAGCTCGAGCGATCGATGACGAGCTGGATGGCGACGGCGTCGGTGGAAGTGAGCACCTTGCCCTCCCCGAGCTGCGGGCGGGCGAGCGCGACGATGGCCGCCGCGAGCGAGAGCGCCAGCAGGAACCGCGGGAGCCAGAGAAACCGCTGTCGAAAGCTCTTGGGAAGGTTCGCGGCCACGGACGTGGTGGGGAGGGCGAGGGCCGGTCGCCGCCGAATGCGGATGAAGAGAAGGACGACGGGCACGACAAGCAGCAGCAGCACCCAGGGCGTGCCCCAGTGCAGGTTGGCTGGGAGCCCGGGGAGTTCAAGAGCAAGGGTCGCGGGAAGGCTCGTCATGCTTTGGCCTCCGTCGCAGGAGGAAGATGCGAGACCGACTGGACCCAAACCTGCGTGCGATCGAGGAGCTGTCGCACCATCGGCGCGGGCGCGCCCCCCGGGCCGAAGCGAACACGCTCGATCTCCGTGAGCAGCGTGCTCAGGGGCGCACGGTCGGGACCGGGGATCGTTGACCCGGAGAGCGCTTCCTCAAGCTCGGCGGCCGTGCTGGTCGGCGCGGGAATCGCGAACTGGTCGCGCAGGAATCGGGAAAGGCCCTCGTGCAGAGCCGCGGCCGCCCGGCCGGCCTGCTCGCGATCATCGGATGCGAGCATCTTCGCCACATCGTCGAGATCCCGCGCAACTCGGTTGGTCGGAAGGTTGTAGATACGGGCGCGGCGGCGCTGCGCGGCCACCAACCCGGCGCCGACGCTCCACATCGCAACGACGGTTCCGGCGATGATCCAGACAAGCCGCGCCGTGTGATCGGGCGTCGGGGCCAGCAGCGCCACCGGAGCGCGGGCCGGGGCGAGCGGCGTCTGGGCCGTGGCATCGGCCTCGGCGGTGGGGGAGACCTTGATCGTCACGGGTTCGGTCTTGAGCGAGAGCTTGTGCGCGCCGTCTGTGGCGAGGACCTCGATGGATGGGAACGACTTGTCGCCGGCAAGGAAGGGCTCGAGCACAAAGTGCTGGGTAAGCTGCTTCCCAGCGCCTTCGAGAGTCTCGTGCGTGCTGGACGAGATGACGTTGAAATCGCCGAGCGAAGCCGGCGTGGGGGGCGGCGTGATGGTCGCGGAGCTGCGCACCGTGATGACCAGCGTGGCGTCGAGCCGCTGGGCAACGGTCATCTCGGCATGATCGAGCGTGAGCTCCAGGTCGAGGCTGGCATCGCCCATCGCGGTGTGGCGCGTCTGCTTCACGGCCGGCGAGCCGGCGCCCTCGGACGAGGCGACCTTTTCGGAACGATCGCACGCCGTGAGGACGAGCAAGCCTGCGACGAGCGCGGCACACACCAGAGACCACCGGAGTGGTCGAACGTGCCTGGTTGTGCGTGCCCCGGTCATCATGCTCGACAAAGCCCCTATCGACGACGCTCCCGCTTGTGAAACAGTTCGACCAGATCGTGCACGTACGGGCGATCGGTGGAAAGCTCGACGTCATCCACGCCGGACCGGCGCAGGATGGCCGCGACCGCCTCGTCGTGATCCTCCATGGCCTGCCGGTAGGCCTCTCGAACGCGCCGGCTGGAAGAATCGATCAACCGCCGTCCGCCGGACTCCGGGTCCCGCACCTCCAGCACGCCCGCGCTGACAAGCTCCCGGTCGCGAGGATCACCGACCCGCACGGCGATGACGTCGTGGCGCGGGGCGATGACGCTCAGGCCGTCGCCCGGATTCTCGATGAGAAAATCGGACACGACGAACACGACGGAGCGTCTCCGGACCACCCGCGCGATGTGATCGGCCGCCGCCCGAAGATCGGTGCCCGGATGGGTCGGTTCGAAGGCGAGCAGTTCGCGGATCAGACGCAGGGCGTGCCGCGCGCCCTTCTTGGGCGGAATGTACAGCTCCACGCGGTCGGTGAAGATGAGCAGGCCGACGCGGTCTCCCTTGCGTGCGGCGGCGAAGCCGAGAACGGCCGCGGCCTCGACCGCGAGCGTGCGGGTGCTGTGCTCCTGCGTGCCGAAGTCGCCGGAAGCGGAAAGATCGACCGCGAGAATGACCGTCAGTTCCCGCTCCTCGGTGAACCGCTTGACGAAGGGCTTGCCCGTGCGGGCGGTGACGTTCCAGTCGATCGTGCGGACGTCGTCGCCCGGCTGATATTCGCGGACCTCGGCGAACTCGATGCCGCGACCCTTGAAGGCGGAGGAATACTCGCCGGCAAAGACCTCCGTGACCGCGTGGCGCGTGCGGATCTCGAGGAGGCG
>DASZWV010000193.1:0-7999 GCA_035546115.1 Phycisphaerales bacterium | reverse complement strand
GCGTTTAGCCGACACCCACGGCCGCGGCGTCGCGGTCGCTGAGCATGCCCCCGTCGGAGCGCTGCTTGACGGTGCCGTCTCGCTTCCAGGATCGCTCGCAGCGGGGCTCGCCTCGGAGGTCCTGGATGCGCGGGGACGTGGCCGCCGCATCGAGCTGGACGCGGGAGACCCCGAGGAGGTCGGCCAGGTCGGCGCGACCCTCGGGGGTGTTGAAGCCGGCCTTGGCCAGCTCGCCACCCGCATCCGGGAGCGTGACCCCCGCATCGAGGCGGTTCTCGATGCCCTGGGCCTTGGCCTCCTCAAGAGCCTTGGTGGCAGCATCGATGGCCTGCATGACCTTTGGCCACGCGGGGGAGGCCTCGACCGGGAACCGCTCGAGGGCGGTCTGGGTGTGCACGGTGATCCCGGCGTCCTTCGGATCGGCCTTGCGGAGGGCGCGCCAGGCCTCGTCGGCCGTGTGGCACAGGATGGGGGCGAGCAGGCGGCAGAGACCGTCGGCCATCTGGTAAAGCGTGTGCTGCGTGCGGCGACGCCGCGGCGAGTCGGGCTTGTCGCAATAGAGGCGGTCCTTGACCGCGGCCAGGTAGACAGCGCTGAGCGTGGAGTTGCAGAAGTTGTACAGGGCCTCGTGGGCGGCGCCGAAGTCGTAGCGCTCGTAGGCGGCGAGGACCGTGGATGCGAGGGCGTTGTACTCGGAAAGCATCCATGCTTCAAGCGATGTCGGGGCGTGGGAGTCGTTCGTCCCTCGCTCGCGCGTGGGGCTCGCGACGGCCGGGAAATCGTCCAGGTTGGAGAGCATGAAGCGCAGGGTGTTGCGGACCTTGCGGTAGCTCTCGCCCGCGAGGTTGAAGAACTCCATGTCCACCTTGACGTCGTTCTCGTACGAGAGCGAGCAGACCCACCAGCGGCAGACATCCGCGCCGTGATCCTTGAGAAGGTCCTCCACCTTGATGTCGTTGCCGAGAGACTTGGACATCTTCTTGCCGTGCTTGTCCACCATGAAGCCGTGGGTGAGCAGGGTCTTGAACGGCGGCCGGCCGGTCGCGCCGAGCGCGGGGAGGAGGGAGAGCTGGAACCAGCCGCGGTGCTGGTCGGAGCCTTCGAGGTAGAGGTCCACCGGATAGCCGAGCTTGCGCTCGCGCATGACGGCGTTCCAGGAGGAGCCGGATTCGAACCAGACGTCGAGGATGTCGGCGCCTTTGGAGAGAGTGCTGAGTGCCGAGTGCCGAGTGCCGAGTGCGCTCGCGGCCGGGTCCTTCTCTGGCTCGTAGCCCTTGAGGAGTTCGGCCGGAGACATCTGGAACCAAGCGTCGGAGCCCTTCTCGCGGAAGACCTTGGCGACGGCCCGGACGCTGGCGGGGGTCATGAGCGTGCCGCCCTCGGGCGTGAAGAAGGCGGGGATGGGGAGGCCCCAGGCACGCTGGCGCGAGATGCACCAGTCGGGGCGCGACTCGAGCATGCCGCGCATGCGGTTGCGGCCCCACTCGGGGACAAAGTTGACCTTGTTCTCGCCGGGGCCTTCGCTGACCGCCTCGAGGGCCATGGTGCGCAGGTGCCGTGTGCCCGCGCCGGCCTCCGCTTCACCGCGGGGGTTGCGTGTGCCCGCGTGCGGACCGTCCACGCTGACGAACCACTGCTCGGTGCAGCGGAAGATGACGGGTGTCTTGGAGCGCCAGTCGTGCGGGTAGGAGTGGGTGAACCTCTCGTCGTAGAAGAGGTGCCCGGAGTTGCGGAGCCACTCGGCGACCTTGGGATTGGCCTCCCAGACGCTCAGGCCCTGGAGCCACTCGGGGGCGGTGGTGTCGTAGGTGCCGTTGCCCTTGACGGGGCTGTAGATGGGGAGGCCTTCGCGCAGGCCGGTGGCGTAGTCCTCCTGGCCGTGGCCGGGGGCCGTGTGGACGAGGCCGGTGCCGTCCTCGGTCGTCACGTACTCGGCGGGGACGACGGACCAGAGCTTCTAGGGGTCGCAGGCGCGGATCAGGCCGCAGGCGTGGGGAGTGGTGACGAAGGGATGGCGATAGCGCAGGCCGACGAGCCTAGCACCGGTCGTCGTTGCGATGACGACGGTGCGCTCGGCCCTGGCCTTCTGGGCAACCCTCTCAACAAGGTTGCTCGCGAGCACGGTGACGACGCCGTCCATCCAGACGAGGGCGTACTCTGTGCGCGGGTGGACGGCGATGCCGACGTTGGCGGGGAGCGTCCAGGGGGTGGTCGTCCAGACCATGAAGCATGGCGTGACATTGGGACGCCGGCCGGGATGCACCGCCGGCCCGCCCTGCTCGGGGCCTTCGGTGTCCTCGACCTCCTCCTCGGGCTCGGTGTCCGTGGATTCGGGAACGCCGAAGGCGCTGTACACCGCATCGGCGCTGAGCGCCTCGAAGTCCACGTAGACCGAGAGGTCCTCTCGGTCCTGGTACTCGAGTTCGGCCTCGGCGAGCGCGGTCTCGTTGGCGATGGACCAGTGCACGGGCTTGAGCGCGCGGTAGACCAGGCCCTGCTCGATGAGGTCGGCGAGCACCTCGAGCGTGGCGCCCTCGTACTCCTTGGACATCGTGAGGTATGGGTGGGCGTAGTCGGCGAGCGTGAGCAGTCGCTCCATCTGGCCGGCCTGGAGCTTGACGTACTTCTCGGCGTACTTCTGGCACTCGCGGCGGACGGCCATCTTGCGCTGGTCGTCGGGAAGCGCGGAGATCTTGTCGAGCTTGCCGGCCTCCTGCAGCTCGGTCATGACCTTGTGCTCGATGGGGAGGCCGTGGCAATCCCAACCCGGGATGTAGGCACAGTCCAGGCCGCGGAGACCCTTGGAGCGCACGACAAGGTCCTTGAGGACCTTGTTCATGAGGTGGCCCATGTGGATGTTGCCGTTGGCGTATGGCGGGCCGTCGTGGAAGGTGAACTTGGGGGCCGCGGCGCGCTCGGCACGCAGGGTGTCGTAGAGACCCTTCCCCCCCACCGCGGCCCATCGCTTCATGCTGGCGGGCTCGTTCTGGACGAGGCTCGCCTTCATGGGAAAGGTGGTCTTGGGGAGGTTGAGGGTGTCCTTGTAGGAACGGGCGGCGGACTGTGGTTCGGTGGTCTGGGACATGGGATTGCGGATTTCAGATGGCGGATTTCGGATTGTCAGAACGGGCGTGATGGTATTGGCCGCGCGGGATGATTCGCGGAAACCAGGACAGCCCCGCCTGGGTGCTCGGGGTGGATCGGCTGAGATGTGGGGATCAGCGACCGGCGAACCACCGAGCCCTCAGCGGGGCCGGGTAATTCGAATGATGGTGCGGGCCGCGGTCATGGATCGATGATATGTCGGCAGAAGATCAGGTGTAGTTGAAGATGGTCTGCGTACGGACGACCAGACCGTTGAGGGCGACGAGGTGGAAGCCCTGGCAGTGCACCTCGCGGGCCAACTGTTGTAAGTCTAGCAATGACAGGCACTTACGGCCGTCCAAGTCCTCGTATTTGTAGGTCAGCGCATCCGTCTGCTTGGCGTAGTCGAGCATGTCCTCGTAGGTGGCCTTGTAGAGGTTGCCGCTGAGGCTCTCGCTCTGGACGGCGGTGTTGTAGTTGACGCGTTCGGCGCCGAACTGGTGCTGAAAGTCGTGCTCGCCGGCGCAGGGGAAGCCCGTGACCGCCCCCTCGATCGGGAGGCCGCTGTCACGGTCGATGACCAGTTCGCAGCAGTTGAAGGTGCCGTGCCGGAAACGGAGGGCGTGCGAGGCGGGGCCGACCCAGGCCTCCAGTTCATACTTTCCGCCTGAGGCGGTGATGGTGCGGCGCCCCTTGAGGGGAAAGTGGTCCGGGTGGATCGGACGGCGGTAGAGGTAGAGTTGGAGTGTTTGGCCGGTGGCGCCGGCACGAAAGGGCGGGTTCATCGCGGGCTCTGCAAAGTGTGGGTCCCGGATCGGAGAGAGTCGGATCACGTGCACGTCGGGATCGGCCCGAGGGCCCGATCGCCGGGATTTTCTGCCCGGAGGAGTGATCGGGGGCCGATCGAGAGCATTGAACCACGAACGGAGCGCAACCGCAAGAGGAATGTCCCTTGCGGCGGGCGTTTCGTGAACATGAATTTGGCTTGCACCCACTTGGGGGCGGTGGAATAGGACGCAATGGCGGAGTCGGAGACTTCCCAGAAGCGACATGCGGCGACAGGCTCCGGCCTCATGGGCGGTCTTGCGCACGTGGTGATGGACCGGGTGCGGCTGGCGCTGGGCGGGCGGGACTTCAAATCGGAGGTCGCGGGATATCGGCTGGCGCTGGCGGATGCCTCGGCGCGCCAGGCGGGGGAGATTGTTGATCATCTGCTGGGGCTGCTGGAGACGGATGCCGGCGTGGAAGCGCTGACGGCGATCATGTCGGTGTTCGAGCGGCTGGAGACGGCCAAGCGGGAGCGCGTGGTGGCCGCGGGGCATGGGATGTGGGGACGGGTCCTGTGCCTGGCGGCGATGGATGCGGACCCGGGCACGCGGCGGGCGAGCGCGGCGCTGATGGGCCGGGTGTGCGATGCGGCGACGTTCGGGGCCCTTCGTGAGTTGCTCGGGGACCGAGATGACGCGGTGGCCGAGGCGGCCGCGGCGTCGCTGCTGGGTGTTGCCGAGCGGGTGGTGCGGGAGACATCCGGGAAGCCCGGGGTGTCGGGGGAATACGCGGTGGATTTCGGCACGCGCGACGGGGCGGAGCGGCTGGTGCTGCGATGCGTGCGCGAGTTCGACAAGCATCGGCGGAAGGAGGCGCTGAGCGCGCTGCTGGCGCTGGGCTCGACGCCGGCGTCGATGCGGGCGGCGGGGATCGAGATGCGGGCGTGGCTGGAGGACTCGGAGCATCCGGCGCACATGGCGCTGCGTGGGATGATCCGTCGCGGGGATGCGGGGATCGCGGACATGCGGGCGCGGGCGTGGGTGTGGATGGGCCAGCCGGGGTACAAGTCGGCGTGCATCGAGCGGGTGGCGGCGCCGATCGGGCCGGAGGAGATCGGCGAGATGGACGGGGTGCTGCGGCAGGGGCACCTGCTGCTCAACCCGGTGCGCGAGGGGGCGCTCTCGGCGAGCGCGGAGCGGGCGGCGCGGATGCGGCGGCCCGGGATGAGGCGGTCCGGGCTGGTCGTCGGCGAGCGGGAGATCGAGCGGCTCTCAGAGAAGGGACTGGCTCGCCTGCCCGCGTGGACGGCGTGCGTGGCGCGCGAGGAGTGCGCGAGTGCGCTGGAGCCGATGCTGTGCGTCGCGGATGGGCTGGCGCGCCTGAACACGCTGCGGTTCGCCAGCGAGAACGGGCCGGAGCAGGTGAGGGCCGGGATGGCAATGGACTTCTGCTTCGACCCGGACGCGCGGATCGCGCGGGCGGGGATGCTGCGGGCGTCGCTGCTGTCGCGCGGGTCGATGGAGCTGCGCGAGCAGGCGATCGCGGCGATGGAGGCGCTGGGCCGGAGCGAGCACGGGGCCCTGAGGGAGTCCGCATCGGCTTTCGGGGCGATGCTGGACCCGTTGGGCGAGAACGCGGGGAGGATCGCGGCGCGGCGGATGCTCAGGGGAGATCGGGCGGGGCTGGTGCGGAAGCTGCAGGCGACGGTCCGGTCGGGCGCGCCGGGCGAGCGGATCGCGGCGATCCGGCTCACCGGGCGGCTCGGGCTTGCGGCGGACCTGGAGCTGGAGCTCCTCTCGCTGGTGGCGCTGTCGGCGAGCGTGGAGCGCTCGGAGACGGGCGCGACGAGCAAGGCGGCGCGGGAGATCCTGTTCGCGGCGAGCGCCGCGGTGATGGTGCTCGCGCAGCTGCCCTCCCCGGCGGCGCAGCACGCCGTGCACAAGTGCCTGCACCATCCCGACGATCGCGTGCGTGCGAACGCGCTGGATGCGATGGCGCGGGCGGCGCGCCGGGGCGGATGGATCGGCGCCGCGAGCAGCCCGCTCGGGAAGGCGATCGCGGAGTTCAAGGATGATGCGCACCATCGCGTGCGGGCGGGGGCGGCGCGGGCGCGGCTGATGGCGGAGGCGCGGGGCCCGCAGAAGAGCACGCCGGCGGGGCAGGCGGGCGGGGCGGAGGTGGTCGTGCGCGGGGGCGTCGCGGAGGTGATCCTGCCGCTGCTTCGCGATGGACGGGTGATGCACCGGGTGTCGGGGCTGTGGCTGGCGGAGAGATCGGGGAGCGCCGGGGATGAGGGGCTCTCGGGCGCGGTGGCCGAACTGGTGCGGACGGATCCCGAGCCCATCGTGCGGGCGCGGGCGCGCCAGACGGCGGCGCGGCGGATGGCAGGGATGGCGACCCAGCGCGAGGGCTCGCGCGGCTGAGTGCGAAGCGGATGGGAGCGCGGTCACGAGCCCGTGGGGAGCGGCGCGGGCGGATCGTGCGTGAAGGGGGATTCGCCGCGGAGGCGGCGGGCGATGTCGGCGAGGATGCGCGGGTCGGAATGGCCGAGCAGGTGCGCGGGCTGGAAGGCGGGCGTGTCGACCCACCACGGCGTGCGGCCCGGCGGCGCGGTGTTCTCGGCGCCGACGATGAAGTCGTTCAGCCGGGCGTAGGGGATGATGGGGTAGTCGGTGCAGGCGGGATCGTTGAGGCGGCAGAGGAACTCGGAGCCGGAGCGCATGTCGGTGATGCGGCTCTCGATCGAGGGGAGCGCCGCCAGGCGTGCGCCGCGGTGGGGCGAGGAGATGGTGAACAGGCGGGCGATCCGGAGCCGCTTGCCGGGGTCGCCGTCGGCGCGCGGGGCCGCGGCGTAGCGGGCGACCAGGCCGCCCATGGACATGGCAACGACATCGACCTCGGGCGTGAACTCCTTGTCGTTGTCGGGGAGGGCCTCTTCGATGCGGCCGAGCAGACGGTCGCGGGCGCCCTGCATGGAGAAGGTGAACCCGGCGTCGGCGGTGATGATCTTCGTGCCCGGGAGGAGGAGTCTGCGGAAGCGATTGGAGAGTTCGAGGGCGACGAAGCCGGGGTCGCCGTAGCCGCTGACGAAGACGATGGGGCGGGCTGCGCGGATGGGCTCATCGGCCATGCGCTTGAGATCGGCCCGGGCCGCGGAGGAAGTGACGTCGAAGGAGGGGTTCACGCGTGGGGCGGCACAGCCGCTCGCGATCAGGACGGTGAGGCTGGCGGCGAGGCGATACCGCATGAGAGATGGTACCGATGGGTGGGGAATGGGGTGCGAACAATCGGGGGTGTGGACTGGTAGAGAATGGTGCGTGCCCTGGCGAGCCCATGCGATTCGCCGGAGGATTTGGATGAGGAAGAGGATGTGGATGAGGATGGGGACCGGAGCGAGCCCTTTGGAGCGTGCGATGATGAACTGGCGTTTGTGGGTGCGGGTGGGGTTGATCGTGGCGGTCGGGTTCGGCGTGGTCTCGCCGCGCTTGGCGCTGGCGATCGAGCCGCCGGCCAAGGATGCGGCGAAGATCGACCAGCCGGATGCGCGGTTCATCCGCACGGTGGATGATGAGGAGGCGGGGACGATCGTCATGCAGTCGGCGGCGCGGACGTTCGTGCGCGAGAAGGATGGGAAGCAGGTGGGGCCGGCGATCACGATGTGCGCGGCGGTGCACATCGCGGACAAGGCGTTCTACGAGCGCCTGCAGGCGCTGCTGGACGCCAAGGACGTCGTGCTCTTCGAGTCGGTGAAGCCCGCGGGCACCGGGCGGCCGGAGTACGACCTTCCCGGTGCGGGGGCGGATCAGCGGAGGGTGCACGCGACGAAGCTGCGGATCCGCATGCTCGGGATCGCGGCGCGGGCGCAGAAGCTCCGGACGGGCGCGTACCCGGCGAGCGTGGATGACCTGCTCGCGGGGCTGAGCGCGAAGCTGCGGCCGTACATCGAGGGAGTCTCGAAGGATGCGTGGGGGCGGGCGCTGGTGTACGAGCGGACGGTGGAGCCGGGGGCGCCCGGCGAGGCGGCGGAGGGGCGGGGCGGCAAGGCGGATGGGGGCTCCGCGCCGGTGAAGAGCACGCGGCCGAAGATCGTGCGCGACACCATCGAGATCACGAGCCTCGGGGCCGACGGCAAGGCGGGGGGCGAGGG
>DASZWV010000192.1:0-7945 GCA_035546115.1 Phycisphaerales bacterium | reverse complement strand
GATGGTGGCGCTGAAGGTCTTCAGGTCGTAGACGAAGTTGTCGCAGAGGTAGAAGTCATCGGCGGCCTTGGTGCCGTGCGGCGAGGCGCCGCCGAGATGGCTGAGCTGGCCGTCGCGCCCGTCGTAGGGGCCGTTGACGTACGTGCAGTCGGTGCAGGTTGGCCCGGCGGCCGCCACGCACACCGAGACATCGTCCAAGAGCATGAATCCGGGATCGTCACGGAACAAGAAGCGGAGCACCGGATTGGCGGTGGTCACGAGACGCGTAAACGAGAAATGGGTGTAGCCATGTGCGGGCTCGTCGATGGTGGAGAGCAAGTCCACGCCGTCGAAGTTGACACTGAAGGAGTTCGGAGTTCTGCCGTCGGACTTGAAATAAAAGTCGATGGTCGCGATGTCGCCCACGTTGGCGGTGACGGCCTGCTCGATACCGCCCGTGGAGCCGATAGGACCGAAAAAGGCGTACGCCGCACCGCCGTGCGCGCCCGCCGGATCCGGAGTTGCAACGCCGTTGAAGGCGCTATTGCCAACCTGCATCCAACCGGTGAAGTCGCCGGTTTCGAAGCCTCCGTTGGTGAGCACGCTGCACGCAGGAGGCTGCGCGAGCGCCTCGCGAGGCTCGCACCACGCAAAGGCGAGGAGCAGGATGGAGCACACAACAAGCGAGCGATGAAGATGAAGTCCCATGACGGTCCTCCCAACGAATGACAAAAGAAGGATGCCCATCTGAAAGCCGGGGGTGCGACCGCGGTGTGGTCGGTAACCCAAGCCTACCAAAGGACTTCCGGAAATGGAAGCACAAAGCCCTCGGAACTGGGGGGTGCACGTCAGTACCGCATAAGAAAGTTGATAAAATGGGCACTGTGGGTAACCCCTCCGCGACGTGGCCTTGGCCTTGGTGCCGCGCAGGCCCTGCTGAGGCAATCTCAATCTCCCAGCGGGGAGCTTGCCAATCGCGATCGGGGCGCAATGCCTCGGCAAACCGAGGCGAGGGCCTCGCAGGCATAGGCCACATCATGGGCCTGAAGAAACGGACCGACGCTGAGGCGCACCGCGCCAGAACGCGCCGAGTCCGTGGTCGTCGGGCTCGTGCCGAGCATCTCGTGCACGAGTGGGGCGCAGTGCAGCCCGGCGCGGGTGAGGATGCCGAAGCTGGATTCCAGTGCGGCGGCCATTTCCTGCGCGGAGAGATCGTCGTGCACGAACGAGAAGACGCCCACACGGCGCGAGGTGTCGAGCGGACCGAGAAGACGGAGGCCCGGGGCGTTGCGACATCGGCCGTCGGGCCGGGGAGCGAGCGCTTCGAGCATGCGCTCCATCAGTTGGATCTCGTGCTCGCGGATGGAGTCGACGCCTCGCTCGAGAATCCAGGCGACGCCCTCGGAGAGGCCGACGATGCCGACGGTGTTGTGCGAGCCGGCCTCGTACTTCTCGGGCATCATCGCGGGTTGGGTCTGTTCTTCGGAGGATGAGCCGGTGCCGCCCTCGCGGATGGTGTCGAGGCGATGCTCGACGCCGGGGCGGATGCACAGCCCGCCGGTGCCCGTCGGGCCGAGAAGGCCCTTGTGACCGGGGAAGGCGAGCAGGTCGATGCACATGCGCTGCATGTCGACCGGGACGTGGCCGAGAGACTGGGCGCCGTCTACGAGCAGGAGCGGGGCGTCCGGGTCCGCGGAGCCGGCGCCGAACTTGGCGCAGGCCGCGCCGATGGCGTCGAGATCCTGCACCGCGCCGGTGACATTGCTTGCGTGGTTGATGCAGATGAGGGCGGTGCGGCCGGGGCGGATTGCCCCGGCAACGTGCGCGGGATCGACGAAGCCGCTCGCGGGGTCGGCGTGGACAAAGGTGATCTCGAGGCCGTCGCTCGCCCCTCCCCCCCACTCCTGCCGGAGGGCGTTGAGGGGGCGGAGGATGGAGTTGTGCTCCATGACCGTGGTAACAACGTGGAGCGGCGCGTTGTTGCGAGCCCGGCGCACGTGGGTGAGGGCGCCCTTGACGGCCAGGTTGAGACCGTCGGAGGTGTTATGGCCGAAGACCACGTGCTCCGGGCTGGAGAGGTTGACGAGCCGGGCGATGCGTTCGCGGGCGCGGCGGATAAGGCGGGCGGCCGCGCGGGCTTCGGAGTAGGCCCCGCGGCCGGGCGCCCCGTTGCCGGTCATAAAGCGAAGCATGGCCTCGGCCACGGCGGGAGGCTTGGGAAAGCTCGTCGCGGCGTTGTCGAAGTAGCGGCGGCGGGGTTGGTCGTCGGGTCCGGATGCCATTTGCGGGGAATCGTAGGGCTTGATTCGCGCGTGGACGGGCCTATGATCGGTCCCTGTTCGCATCACCCTTGGCAAACGGGTCCACCATGGAAGACGGCCTAGACGATACTGACAACGACCCGAGTTGAGCCGCGGCGAAGCCGAAGGATCGCTCCTCGACGTTTTTCCACCCAATCTCAAAGCCCCGACGTGCGGCACGAGCCGATCGCCGGGCGATGTTCCCAGTCTCAAGTTCACGCCCCTCCCAGTCACGACGAATCCAAGTCTCTTAGAGCAAATCGAGAAGAACCATGGCCACCGATCTGAGTCACATCCGCAACTTCGGCATCTGCGCACACATCGACGCGGGCAAGACGACCGTGTCGGAGCGCATCCTGTACTACACCGGCAAGAACTACAAGATCGGCGAGGTGCACGAGGGCACCGCGACGATGGACTTCCTGCAGGAAGAGCAGGAGCGCGGCATCACGATCCAGTCGGCCGCGACGACGTGCCCGTGGACGAAGGACGGGCGCGAGTACAAGCTGAACCTGATCGACACGCCGGGGCACGTGGACTTCACGATCGAGGTGGAGCGGTCGCTGCGCGTGCTGGACGGGGCGTGCGCGGTGTTCGACGGCAAGGAGGGCGTGGAAGCGCAATCGGAGACGGTGTGGCGTCAGGCGGACCGGTATAAGGTCCCGCGCCTGTGCTTCGTGAACAAGATGGACAAGATCGGGGCGAGCTTCGAGTTCTCGTACTCGACGATCAAGAGCCGGCTGGGCGCGAACGGGATCCCGATCCAGTGCCCGATCGGCCTTGGCCACGAGCACAAGGGCCTGGTCGATCTGATGACGATGCGCGCGTACTTCTTCGAGGGGGAGAAGGGCGAGAAGGTGATCGAGAAGGACGTCCCGGCGGACATGCTCGACGACGTCAAGAAGTGGCGTCACATCATGGTGGAGAAGATCGCGGAGCTGGACGATCACCTCATGGAGAAGTACCTGACCGACGAGTCGTCGGTGACGGTTCCGGAGATGAAGAGGGCGCTCCGCGCGGGCACGATCTCGCGGAAGTGCTATCCGGTGCTGTGCGGGGCGGCCCTGCGGAACATCGGGGTGCAGCGGCTGCTCGACGCGGTGGTGGACTACCTGCCCTCTCCGAACGAGAAGCCGGAGGTCGAGGGGACCGATCCGCGCGACAAGGACGTCAAGATGACCCGTCCGCACGACGAGAGCGCCCCGTTCTCGGCGCTGGTGTTCAAGGTCGTCTCCGATCAGCACGGCGACCTGACCTACATGCGCATCTACTCGGGCAGACTCAAGAAGGGCGACCGCATCCTGAATCCGGGTAACGGGAAGAAGGAGAACGCCTCGCGCATCTTCGAGATGCACGCGCAGAACCGCATCCCGCTCGACGAGGTCGGCGCGGGGAACATCGTGGCGGTGGTCGGCATCAAGGACTCGTACACGGGCGACACGCTGTGCGACCAGGACCAGCCGATCATGCTCGAGCGCATGTTCTTCCCCGAGCCCGTCATCGCCATGTCCATCGAGCCCAAGACGCAGGACGACAAGCGCAAGCTCTCCGAGGCCCTCGGCGTCATCCGGCGCGAGGACCCGTCCTTCCGCTCCAACTACAACGAGGAGACGGGCGAGACGATCATCGCGGGCATGGGCGAGCTGCACCTCGAGATCATCAAGAACAAGCTCGTCCGCGACATGAAGATCAACGTGAACGTCGGCAAGCCGAAGGTGAGCTACCGCGAGGCGATCACCCGGAAGGTCGAGGACGTGCGCGGGCTGTTCAAGAAGCAGACGGGCGGTCGCGGAAAGTTCGGCGACTGCACGATCACGCTCGAGCCGTACACGGCCGAGCAGGCCGCGGCCGACGAGCTGGACTTCACGGAGAACGTCGCGTTCGAGAACGAGGTGGTCGGCGGCGCGATCCCCAAGGAGTTCATCCCGTCGATCGAGTACGGCGTGCGGCAGACGTGCAAGAGCGGCGTGTTCGCGGGGTATCCGCTGATCAACGTGAAGATCACGGTGACCGACGGGTCGTACCACGCGGTGGACTCGGACCAGCTGTCGTTCGAGCAGGCGGGGCGGATCGCGCTGCAGGAGGCCGTGCCGCGGGCGAACCCGACGCTGCTGGAGCCGATCATGAAGGTCGTGATCACGGTGCCCAACGACTACCTGGGCAACGTGACGGGCGACATGATGTCGCGGCGCGGCATGATCATCGACACCGAGGACCGCGACCCGGTGAAGCTCGTGACGTGCGAGGTGCCGCTGAGCGAGATGTTCGGGTACACCACGAGCCTGCGCGGCATGTCGCAGGGTCGCGCGTCGAACACGATGGAGTTCCTGGAATATCGCCCCATGCCGGCGAACCTGGTGAAGGCCATCAAGGAGGGCACGGAGGGGAAGGCGAAGGCTTGATCCCCGTCCGAGAGAAGACGCCGAACAAAGGCCCGGACGAGTGTCCGGGCCTTTTTCTTGGCTGGACTCTCGTCGTATGCTGAACGAGCAGAAGCAACCAGGAGGAACACCATGATCGCTCGAACGCTGGCCGCCGTCGTGACGCTCGGGATCGTGGGCGCGGTTGTGATAGCCGCCGCGCCGCCGGGGGATGAGCCGACGTATTCGGACGAGGTCGCGGCGATCCGGAAGAACACGATCGGCTTCCAGGCCGCGTGGAACAAGCACGACCCGAAGGCGCTGGCATCGTTCTGGGCGCCGGATGGGGACCTGATCGACCCGTGGGGCGTGACCTCGTCCGGCAGCGAGGCCGTCGAGAAGTTCCTCGCCTCCGAGCATACGGGGAAGGGCAAGCTGGCCCGCTCGACGTATGACATTCGCAAGGACGCGGTGCGTCTGATCTCGGGCGATGTCGCCCTCGAGGACTGGGAGGTTGTGCTCACCGGCCTGAGCGGGGCGGATGGGAAGCCGCTGGGCCCGCAGTTCCATCGCGTGTTTGTGGTGAGCAAGAAGGTCAGCGGCGAGTGGCACATCCAGGCGGCACGTCCGGGCTTGCCGACCCCCGAGGCGAGCGCGGGCGGCGCGAAGGGCAAGTGATGCGGGCGGTGCGGCCGCCCGCACACCGGCTTGGGACGGCTCCTGGACCCCCGGTGAGACCGCTGGTTCGCGGGCCTGTCACCCGGGCGAAACACGGGCTTGGCGCGTGATGTGCGGGCTGTGCGGTCGGGGCGGACGGCCCGAAACCGGGGTGCACTTGCAACGGTGCTATGCGTGGTTTATTCTCCGCCCGGCCCGTGACGGCTCGTCGTCGAGCGAGGCCCTCGTCGGTTGGTATCCGGCACGTTTGCGGGACTTCATCAGGCTGCCATGGCATCGACACGCTACCAGACAATTCTGCTCTTCGGAGCGCCGGGCGCGGGCAAGGGCACGCAGGGAAAGATCCTCGGACAGATTCCCGGGTTCTTCCACGTGTCGTGCGGGGAGATCTTCCGCTCGCTCGACATGAACTCGAAGATCGGCAAGATCTTCCGAGAGTACTCGACGCGCGGCGAGCTGGTGCCGGACGATGTGACCGTGCAGATGTGGGCGCAGAACATCCACGCGCAGACGATCCTGAGCATCTACAAGCCGCACGTGGACATCCTCGTGCTCGACGGCATTCCGCGCAACCCGGCGCAGGCGATCATCATGAAGAAGCACATCAAGGTGATGCAGATCGTTCACCTGGTGTGCCCGGACAAGGGGCAGATGATCGAGCGCCTGCAGCGGCGTGCCTTGAAGGAGAACCGCGCGGACGATGCGAAGGTCGAGGTGATCGAGCGGCGCTGGCAGGTGTACGAGAAGGAGACGTACCCGGTGCTGGACTGCTACGACAAGCGGATCATCTGCGAGGTGGATGCGATGCGCTCGCCCGCGGCCGTCCTCCAGCAGATCCTGACCCACGTGGTGCCGGTGCAGGAGCAGCACTTTCGGAATCCGATGGGGTGATCAGCCCTACGATCACCAGTCGCGAGGAGGTTCCGAGAGAGATCGGAAGGCACTCGCATGATCGTGCATCGTTGCATTGTTTGTGTGGCCGCGCTTGCTCCGCTCCAATCGGTTGAGGCTTCGGTCGGTTTCGATACGCTCCACGCTTGGCCGGGCATTTCCGCCGAAAGCGCGGCCGACATGACTCCGGACGGAGCGATCGTGGTCGGATCGCTCAAGAACGTCGGTCCGAACCGCGCGGAGACGTTCCGCTGGACCTCGGGCACGAACTTCGAATCCCTTGGACTGCAGCTCGGCGCAGGATCGCTCGCGCGTGCGGTCAGCGCCGATGGCCACGTCATCGTGGGAACGGTCAACGCGGACATCGGATACAGCACCGCGCGCCCCTTCTACTGGAGGGATGGGCAGGGGCTCACATTGCCCGGGCTTCTGCCGGGCGGCAGCTACGGCTGGGCAACAGGCGTGAGCGCCGACGGCTCGACCATGGTGGGATATGGAGACAACCCGGCTGGCGTGGGATGGAAATGGACGGCCACGGGGGGTTACCAGATCCTCTCGGCCCCGGCCGGGTACGTAGGCGCCGTGGTCGCCCCACATGGGGTCAGCGCGACAGGCGACACGATTGCGGGATACGTCAGGGATGGCACCAACAATGCCTTTGCGGTCCGCTGGAACGCGGCCGGCGCACAGGTCTGTCCAGTGCCGGGGATCGCCCAGTGCATCCAGCGGGATGGACACGCCATTCTTTTTGCGGGTTCGACCGATGCCATGCGCTGGTGGAATGATGGGCGCATCGATGACCTTGGCGCCTATCCCGGCGCGATCGTCTCCTGGCCCACCGCCACATCCGATGACGGCTCGATCATCTGCGGATCGGGCGTTATCGCCGCGTACACCGGGCGGGCGTGGATCTGGACCGCGCCAACCGGACTCGTCGATCTGCGCGACTATTTGCAGCAGCGCGGCGTCGATTTGTCCGGCTGGGTGCTCGCATCGGTCGCGTCAATCTCCGCGGACGGCACGATCATCTGCGGCTATGGCACTCACACGTACTCTCCGGGCAACTCTCGCGACGAGACCTTCATCGCCACCGTGCCAGGCCCAATGGGCGCGCCGCTGCTGACGATCGGTGCGATCGCGCTCGCCGCGAGGAGAACACGAACTCCTGCTAGAACGCAGAGCCCAGGCCCTGGCAGCGCCGCCACGTGCTGACCTGGCCGAGGTGGCTCATCGCGTGGCCGGAGACCATGAACGCGACGGCCGCGCCGACCGTGGGGGCCATCTCGACGAAGCGCCCGGTGCCGGGATTGGGCTTGGTGAAGACGGCCTCGTCGACCTCGGGAAGCTTGCTGAGCACGTGCTTGTAGCCGGCGAGGAAGTGGCTGGTGATCGTCTCCATGGGCGGGTAGATGTTGCCGGCCGGATCGTCCTTGCACGGAGTGCCGTTCTTGAAGAGTTCATCCCAGCCAGCGGGGGCCGCGGCCGGGCCGACGGGGATCCCGGTGAGGTCGCAGATTCTCGCGGCGTAGAGGGCGAGGTGGCCGTAGACCCAGGCGGGATGATTGCAGTCGATGGTCTTGCCGTTCACGACGGGCTTGCGGGCGAAGGTCTCCTTCTTCACGTCCTTGAGCAGGGCCTCGCCGAACGAGAGCGTGAAGTTGCCGGCGCCTGCGATGGATTTGCCTGTGATTCCCATGGGAAGCTCCTCTCTTTGAATCGATGGATGTCAATACGTTC
>DASZWV010000191.1:0-2560 GCA_035546115.1 Phycisphaerales bacterium | reverse complement strand
TGGCGCTGTTTCCGGCGGGCGCAGCGGACCTGAGCGTTTCGTGCGAGTGCGATGTGTTCACGGGCAGGCCGCACGACTATGGGCCGGGGGATCCGTCGGCGCAAGGGGGCGCGGCGGTCCCTTCCGGCCCCGCGCAGGCGCCTCGTGCGACCGAAGGCCCAAGAACGTGGCCGGAAGGAAGTGGCACGGGCCAGCGTTCGCGCAAGCCGACGAAGGCGGGCATCCCCTGGTGCAAGCACGTGTGCTGCATGATGTATCTCGTGGCGGACCGGCTCGGTGCGAATCCGATGACGGTGTTCATGCTTCGCGGGATGCCGGAGCAGGACCTGCTCGAGCGATTGCGGCAGGCGCGAGCGCTGCAGGGTTTGCAGCGGACGGGGGGCGGGGCCATCCCCGTGTACACGCCGCACGTGGTGGGCGTGGCGACGACCTCGCGCCCGCTCGAGCAATCGCTGGAAAGCTTCTGGACGGCGGAGGACCCGGAAGCGCTGGACACGCTCGACATGCCGATCGCGCCGCCGGAGGTGAGCCACCCGCTCCTGCGGCGCGTGGGGCCGAGCCCGTTCGCGGGGGCGAAGTTCCCGATCACCGGCCTGCTCGCGACCTGCTACGACGTGATCAGCCAGGCGGTGATCCGCGAGGCGGAGGGGACCAAGGAGCCGTCCGAGCAGGCCTAGCCGTGCTCGCGGCGCGGCGTGCCCTGCGCGCCGCGGCCTGGATGAGGGCGGCGATCGTCGGTGCTTTCGCCTGGGCGATTGTCGCGATGTCCACGAAGCGCTTTGACTTCCCGGCGCCGCACAGGAGCCCGGAGGGGTCTTCGAGCCGCTTGCCGATGATGAACGACAGACGCACGCCCTCTCTTCGATCCTCGATCATGCAGACGTTGCCGCCGATCGAGCCGAAGTGTGCGCCCGGGTAGTAGAAGCAGATCGAGTGAAACTTGATCGCCTCGGCCGCGTCGGGCGCGTGGCGGCGAACGGCGGATCGAAGCGCGCGGACGATCCCGACGGTTCCCGGCGGGCAGGAGGCGAGGAACACGGACAACTCGCCCGCATCCAGAGGGGCCCCGGGCCTGTGCCTGGCGGTTTGATTCCTTCCCATGCGTTCCGAACTATTGGCCCATCACCCGAGAGGCACACCCATTTCCTCACTCCCTCCTCCACCCCGCGTGCTCTCGCTGCTGCTTGCCGAGAGCCATCTGACCGACCCGCGAACGGGGCAGAGCTCCGTCATCGGGATCATCGATCACCTGCACGGGGCGCGGTATCCGGTGATGATGTCGCGGATGTGCGTGTTCGCGGAGATGACCAACGGTCGCGGCACGGTGCCGGTGGTGATGCGGGTGATCGATGCGGATGAGGCGCGCCCGCCGGTGTTCACGGCGAGCGTGAACGTCACGTTCGCCGATCCGCTGGCGATCTCGCAGGTGGCGTGCGGGGCGGTCGGGGCGACGTTTCCGGAGCCGGGGGAGTATCGGGTGCAGATTCTGTCGGGGGCGGCGGTGCTGGCGGAGCGGCGGCTGCTGATGGTGCTGGACCAGCCGGCCGGGCCGCAGCAGGCCGGCGATCGGTCGTAGTTTGGTGCGGGCGGGGGCGGGTTTGGGGGATTGATTCCGGGCTGTTTGGCCATACCATTTGCCCCTTCGGAACCGGCAGCGACGGACGCTGGGAGCGATTCCAGCCGAGGCGCGGCCAAGGGCCTGTCCACGTTTCCCAGACCGCTATCGGTCGGGCCAAACGCGGCTACGGCAGGTCCAAGTTCCGGCTTTTCGTGCACGGGCCTATTTGCCCGTGGGCTTTCCGGTCGCCGGAAACGTACGAGAAGCACCGTCGCCGCGGCCTCCGTCTGGTGTCTCGCCCATGGGTGAGATCGCCCAGCCCGGACCCGCGTCAAGTGTGGTCCGTTGGCTCGCCCGGCTGGTTTGCCGGCCTTTGGAGGTTCTCGACACCGCCCGCACCCCCCGCAAGTCATTCACTGGGCGATGGTGTAACGGTAGCACAGCAGATTTTGGTTCTGCTTGTCCTGGTTCGAATCCAGGTCGCCCAGCTTCTCGCAACATGTCTTCCCCTTCTGCAATCATTCTCGCCGCCGGCATGGGCAAACGGATGAACTCCGATCTGCCCAAGGTGCTGCATCCGGTCGGCTCGCCGGCGCGGCCGATGGTGTGCGCGGTGATCGATGCGTGCCGCGCGGCGGGGTGCGTTCGCATCGTGCTCGTGGTGGGGCACAAGCACGAGCTGGTGCGCGAGGCGGTGCAGCGTGAGTATGGGGCCAACTCGGGGATCGAGTTCGCGGTCCAGCAGCCGCAGCACGGCACGGGGCACGCGGTGCGGTGCGCGGAGCATCTGTTCACGAAGGAAAAGCAGGCCTCGGGGAACGATCTGTTCGTGCTCGCCGGTGATGGGCCGCTGATCCGGGCGGAGACGCTTCGCGATCTGCTGGCGCGCCATCGCACGACGGGCGCGAGCGCGACGCTGGCCACGAGCGTCATCGCCGATCCGACCGGCTACGGGCGGATCGTGCGAGACCCGAAGACGGGGAGGCTCGCGGCGATCGTCGA
>DASZWV010000190.1:0-2513 GCA_035546115.1 Phycisphaerales bacterium | reverse complement strand
GGTGCGGTGTGCCTGATCCTCCGCGATTATCAGAATCGCAAGAACTTCGAGATCAACTTCGTTCCAGCGGCCGGGCACGCGCTCGCTGGGCATGCGCTGCGAGAGTGCGTTTCGGGATCGCCCACGCCGCTGCTGGATCCTGAGGCCGCGGTGTCGATGGGCTTCGGCTCTGGCTTTACCGCGCGCGGGCCCGGGTGCCCCGGCGACCCAGTGAACATCGTGGGGATCATGTTCGCCTGTGCCCAGGGGACGGCGTCTGGAACGTTCGGCACGGAGGACGCTTTCCGATCGACGGTGGCGTCGCTCGTCAGCGATTTCAACCTCCGCGCGGCCAACTCGCAGGCGGGCGTGCAGCTGCGGCTGATGCGCGACGATTTCGTTGAGGAGGTCGTGGCCAGCGACGGCTCGCAGTCGAATCTTCTCCACCCCTTCCAGGACCGGTATCGAGCGGACCTGGGGGCGATTGTCACCTCCGGCTCGGGTCTTTCGGGCACGATTCCCCATGCCCCCGCCGACCTCAACCTCGCGCACTCGACCTTCAAGTGGGGCCTGAACGCCGGTGCGCGGGACTTCTCGTACGTGATCGGGCGGATGTTTGGCGGATGCAGCGATGCTTCGCAGACATGCGACACCTCGTTCCCGGCGCCGCGCGGGTATGTCGGGCACTGCACGGAGTTCCTGGCCCCGTTCTGCAACGAGTACTACTACGACACCATGGCCACTCTGGACAACCAGAGCTGCGTTGGTGCGGATTATGCCATCCCCTACTTCTCCAATCCGGGGATCACCTACACGAGCAGCAGCGCGTGCAGCACGAACGTCGTCATGGGCGACTCGCAGAGCAACGTGGCCGCGCTCATGACCGCGAATCGCTCGACGATCTCCCAGTACCAGATCGCCGCGCCGATCTGGTTCGCCAATGCGACCCGCGGGTCCAATCCGGCCGACGGGAGCAACTTCAACCCTTCCAGCAGCATCAAGTACGCGGTGGACCACATCGGCGGCGGCGTCTCGTGCGCGGTGATCTACGCCGACGGCGAGTGGAACGACACCGATGGCATCTTCAACGAAACGGCCGCGAACGGCGGGCCGGTGCTGCTGAGCACTCCCTGCGTGATCCGCTCGAACAAGAACACCCCCGTGCATGTCCGCTGACGTTCGACAAGGAGAACTCCATTGACACGCAACACGACACATCTCGCGGTCATCGGCGCGGCGATCATCGCCCTCCCGTGCGCCGCCCGGGCCCAGTTCGGCATCGCATGGTCAACCATCGATGGCGGCGGCGGGGCGCTGGCGGGCGGGGCGTTCACGCTCAGCGGCACGATCGGGCAGCACGATGCCGCGCCGCCGGCGATGGGCGCACCGTTCGTCGAGACTGGCGGTTACTGGGCCGGCTTGAATGCGTGCGCCGCGGACTACGACGGCAACGGGGTGCTCGCGGTGGCGGACATCTTCGCGTATCTCAACGCCTGGTTTGCGGGCAACGCCTCGACGGACTTCAACGGGAGCGGCCAGTTGGAGGTCGCGGATATTTTTGCGTTTCTGAATGCGTGGTTTGCGGGGTGTTGACGGCGACTCGTGGCACATCGGCGCTGGTTCGGGGCCCCCGGCGGCGGGGCGGGGAGATCTCCCTCACCCCGCTCGAACGAACCGAGAAGGCCGGCGAGCGGTCTACTCTCGCGTATGAGCACCACGCTCGCGGTGGCTGCGGCAGTCTTCGCCACATCGGTGCTCGGCGGGTGCTGGAAGTTCGAGGGCGATGGCCGGATGGTTCGCGACACGGCGGACGACCCCTCGCGCCCCGCGATCCTTCTCGACACAGTGGACTTGGTCAGGGATGGAACGCAGGAGTTGTCTTTCTCGGGATGCCCCGACGAGTGGTACGCCGTGCAGCTCGTCGGCGAGACCTCCGCGATGCGCGAGCTCATGAAGATACCGGGCCTGCGCATCGTCCTGACAACTTCACGCGGGCCAGGCGGAGAGTGGCGGGAGCGGCGATTCGGCGGCGACGCCGCGCGTGCATGGCAACCCCGGCAGCGGCGCGACAACCCCTTTATCTACTTCCCCTCCGGAAACCAGGACTCGGCCGTCCATCTCAATCCGTCTCCGGTGTATCACGTTTGCGTTGCGGTCTCGGGAGCACCGGGCGCGAGCGAGCACGTGTGGGCGCATCCCCGATTCGACAGCTTTTCGCTCTGGTCCTGGCCATAACGAACGATCGATCGATGGCCCCCCCCGGTACGCGCGGCGCCTCTCCATGCGGTCCGCCCGAACGAACAGGGTACCTTCGAGCTGCCCGGCACCATGCGCCCCGCACGTGCGGTCGCCCCGCGCTCCGCCGTCATAGTCGTACAACCACATGAGAATGTCTCGACCGGAGGCCGCCGATGGCACAGCGACTCCTGCTCGTGGTTGGTGTGCCGACGCTCGCGGGTTGCGGCGAGGGCCGCCTGACGGGCGATGCGAAGGCCCGGTGGGATGCGGATGTGGCGATCGAGGACGACGCAAAG
>DASZWV010000189.1:0-13655 GCA_035546115.1 Phycisphaerales bacterium | reverse complement strand
ATGTGGTCGAGCCGCTCGGCGTGGAGCGGGTGATCGTGCCGCCGCAACTGGTCCGCGCGGCGCGGAATCAGCCGCGGAGTGCGCCGGGCGTGTTCCTGGCGGAGATGGCCAAGCGGGGCGTGCGCATCCAGACCGTGGCGATGGGCGATCGGCTTGCGCTGGCCGGGTGCGAGGGCGCGGTGCTGTGGCCGCCGGCGGATCGGGACTTTCGCAACGCGAACGACCATTCGATCGTGGTGGGGCTCGACGTCCCGTGCGGGGCGACGCACGCGCGGGTGCTGCTGACGGGCGATGCTTCGGCGGAGGCGCTGGCGAACCTGCTGCCGCAGGAGCCCGATGGGCCGGAGGGTCGGCGGCTGAAGGCGGATGTGCTCGAGTTGCCGCACCACGGCTCGTACATCGCGCCGGCGGTGGAGCTGGTGCGCCTGGCGGACCCGCGGATCGTGGTGCAGAGCACGGGGCAGCGTCGCGCGGCGGATCGGCGGTGGGATGTGCCGCTGGCGGACCGCACGTGGTATTGCACGCCGCGGTGCGGGGCGGCCTGGGTGGAGATCGGCAGGGATGGAGCGATCCGGTCGGGCTCGGTGCGCTGAGCTACTCGAGCCCTTCGACGACGATGGGAATGGTGGTCTTCCTGGCCCACTTCGCGGGCGGTGCGCTCCACCAGAGCACGCTGTCGGGGTCCACGGCGGGGCCGGTGGAGGCGATCGCGGGAGCCTCGCGCAGCTCGAGCACGGCGCCGTCGGGCAGGGCGTCGGCGACGGTGTGGATGAGGCCGCCGAGCCAGCGATCACCCGGGTTCACCTCGGCGGTGTAGATGCGCTTCACGACGATGCGGATCTGGTGCGCCGGTTGGTGCGGGGCAGCGGGGCCTGCCACGGGCGTGCCCGAGGCGACGACGGGACCGCTTGGGTCGGGGCGGAGCGTGCCCGGGATCGTGAACGTTGACGAGGGGGTGGTCAGCGCGGCGTACTCGGCCGGGAGCTTGTCGAGCGAGATCGTCCGCCAGCCCTCGCGGCTGCCGGCCCGGGCGAGCGTGTCGAGGCGCTTCATCGTCGCCTGGGCGAGGCCGGTGTGGATCGTGATGACCAGGCGGCCCTCGCGGGCGAGCTCGGCGGCGCGGTCCTCGGTGATCGACCCGGCCGGCGTCGCCATGGCGAGCGTCGGCACGGGGCCGATGCTCTGGATCGCGCTGTTATCGATCGAGGCGATGTCCACCGGCGCGGGCTCGGGCGTGACGGGCGCCGGCTCGGCGTGGACCGGCTTGACGCTGGCGACATCGAGCGGCCTGGTGGTGATCGCCCGGCGGATGACCTGGGAGACGCCCCACGCCGCGCCCGCGCCGACGATGGCGATGGTGGCGGCCATGGCGAGGCGTCGCGTCCAGACACTCTCCAGGAGCGTGGCGAGCACGCCCGGCCGCTCGACCCGAACGCGCATGGTGGAGATCGGGATGGATGCGGGGGCTTCGCTCGAGGCGCTCGCGAGGTCGCGAAGGGCCAGGGCCTGCAGGCGGGCCTCGATGCCCTCGGCCAGGCCGTGGGGGGCGGGTTCGGTCGCGACGGCGCTGAGGAGGACCCGGTCGCTGCGCATCTGGCCGACCAGGGTGCGGAGGTGGGCGCTCGCGCTCACCGCGGCGACCACGACGCCTTGGCGATCGGGCGCCAGGCAGCCGTCCACGAGATCGACGAGATCGGCCTCGGTGATCCCGCTGGGGAGGGCGAAGTTGGCGTGGTCGGGGGTCATCGGGACGATTCGGGCGGATTGTCGAGCAACTGGCGGAGGGCGAGACGGGCACGGAACAGACGGCTCTTGACGGTCCCTACGGGCAGCCCGAGGGCGGCCCCGATCTGGTCGTAATCCAGCCCCTGAACGTCGCGGAGCACGATGATGGCTCGCTGGTCGGGGTCGAGGGCCGCAAGACCGGCGAGAAGTTGCCGGCGCTGCTCCGTGTGTTGGACGCTCTCACCGGGTTGCGGTTCCCTGCCCGAGGCGAAGAGAGGTCCGCCGGTTATCGGACTCTTGTCATCACCAGCACCCCGAATAAGGGAGGCGGCAATCTCTCCTTCCAGGCTGGCGTGGCGGCGCAGTTTCGCGGCCCGGAGGTGGGAGAGGCAGACGTTCATCGTGACGCGGATCATCCAGGTGCTCAGGCGGCTGCGGCCGTCCCAGGAGTCGAGGCCCTGGAGGATCTTGACGAAGGTGTCCTGGGTGAGGTCGGCGGCGGTCTCGCGGTCGTGGACCATGCGCACGCAGACGCCGAAGAGGCGGTCCTGGTAGCGGGTGAGCAGTTCGGCCCATGCGGAGCGATCGCCGATGCCGGCGGCGCGAATGCGCGCGACGATCGCGCGATCTTCCCGATCGGCGATGGCGCCGGGGTCGGTTTCCAGGGAGGGAGGTTCGGGGTCGTGGTCAACCATGGCTGGGCGCGGGCGGGTGGCGGTTGGCACAGACTACACTCGAACCCGGTTCGGGACCGATCCCCCGCAACGACACCACGATGCCCACCGACACCTCCGCCAACCCGTCGAGCGCGGCCAGGCCAGCCCAGCCGACGCCCGAGACGCTGAAGGACACGCTGATCTCCATCATGATTGCGTTCACGATGGCGTTCGTGTTCCGCGGGTTCGTGATCGAAGCGTTCGTGATTCCCACGGGGTCGATGGCGCCGACGCTCATGGGGGCGCACATGCCCCTTCGCGGGGACGACACGGGGTACACGTGGCCGGTGGGGGCGTATCTGAACTCGCCGGGGGACGGCGCGAGCTACCAGCCGATCCAGCCGGCGGTCGTGACGCAGAACGGGCGCACGAAGACGATCGACCTGCAGGACCCGATCAGCGGAGACCTGATTCCCGCCCAGAACCGGCGGTGCTATTCGGGGGACCGGATCCTGGTGCTGAAGTATCTGTACGGGCTGCGGGATCCGGAGCGGTTTGACGTCATCGTGTTCAAGAACCCGCAGAACACGGCGGACAACTTCATCAAGCGGCTGATCGGGCTGCCGGGAGAGCAGATCGCGCTGGCGGATGGGGATGTGTTCGTCCGCACGGACCCGGACAATCGCGTCCCCACGGCCGACACGCCCGATGCGCGGGCCGCGCTCTGGGAGCAGAAGGGGTGGCACATCGCCCGCAAGGACCCGGTGGTGCAGCGGGCGGTGTGGCAGCTGGTGTACGACTCTTCGTTCGCGCCGCTGGGCACGACGGCGGAGACGACGCCGTGGGCCGCGAGCGGGGAGGGGGGCGACAAGCAGTGGGGGATCACCGCGCGGGAGTACAGGTTTTCCGGCTCCGGCGAGGCGAGGCTGGTGTTCGATCAGTCGCGTCGCCGGTCGTCCACGGAGGTTCGCAGCGCGAGCGCGATGCGGTGGAGCATCGACGACTACTACCCCTACGACGAGCCCAACTTCGACGCCCGCGACCGGTTCAACGTCTCGGATGTGCGCGTGCGGTGCGGGTTCCGCCCGGACAAGGACGGGCAGAGCATCGGGATGGACCTGAGCGCCCGCGGCCACGAGTTCCGGGCGACGATCGGCGGGGGGATGGCGAAGATCGAGATGCGTGCGCCCGCGGGCGCGGCGGGGGTGAAGGGGGCGTGGGAGAACGCGACGACGGCGAGCGCGCCGGCGCTGCCGGCGGGGAAGTTCAGCAACGTCGAGTTCTGGCACGTCGACCAGAGCGTGCAGATCTGGCTGGATGGGCGGGAGATCGCGCACTACGACTACGACTGGTCGCCGGGGGAGCGGATCCTGTACGCGACGGGGACGCCGCTCTCGGAGATCATGCACCAGCAGGCGCGCGACCCGCAGGGACGCAACGAGCTGGCGACCATGCGGCTGTATCGGCCGTGCACGGTGGGGTTCGTGTTCACGGGGGGGTCGTTCACGCTCACGCGCATCGGCCTGGATCGTGATCTGTACTATCGCCCGGCGAGCAAGAACTCGGGCAATGGCCTGTCCGCGCTGGGAACGAGCCCGTACGCCCCGCTGGTGCTGAGCCCGGACCAGTATTTCGCGTGCGGCGACAACTCGCCGGCGAGCCTGGACGGCCGGCTGTGGGAGAACATCGATCCGTGGGTTGAGGAGTTGTACCCGCCGCCCGACGGGCCCTATCCGACCGCCGGGGTGATCCCGCGCGAGCTGCTGCTGGGCAAGGCGTTCTTCGTGTACTGGCCGAGCCTGAAGTTCGCGGGGAACCCGGTGCCGGTGCCGGACTTCGGGCGGATGCGGTTCATCTGGTGAACGTGCAAACGGCGAGGCGCGAATCAGGGCGTGATTTCGCTCCGCTCGCGCGTGTGCATTGCGGGGCTGCGTTGGCGGCCGGCCCAGCGGCGTTCTTCGGCGCGGCCTTGCACGAGGAAGTAGAGAACGGCGCAGGCGAGCAGCCAGAGGACGCCGGCGTCGAGGCCGGTCATGAGTCCCTGGCCGATGGCGACGAGGATCAGGGCGGCGTTGATCGGGTGGCGCATGAGGCGGTACGGGCCCGTGGCGACGAACTCGGCCCGCTGGTCGTCGATGTCCTGGCCGATGCGCCAGTTGCGGCCGAGGGCGGCGACGGCCCACCACCGGAGGAGGGCGCCCGCGGCCCAGATGAGCGCGCCCGCCGGGAGGCTGATGGGCTGGCGGTGCGGCGCGAAGACGACCCATGTCGAGTAGCCGAGCAGCGTGAGGCCGAGGATGAAGTCCACCCAGCCGTAGAGTTCCTTGGGCGGGAACTTCTCGGCGATGGGGGAGAAGCCGTGGCGGGCGCGGAAGATCAGCGGCCAGAGGAGGTATGCCGGCACGGCGTAGATGAGCCAGAGGGCCGCGGGGAACATCGGGCAGCGTAGGGGACCGCTCCGAGGGCGCCGTGGTGAACCGCCCACCGCCGCCGCGGCATCGAAGAGTCGAAGGAGGATGGCGTGATGCTCAAGGGGCTGCTGATGGCGGGGACGGTCTCGCTGATGGGGCTTTCGGGGCTCGAACCGCCGAAGGGCGCGCAAGCGGCCAAGCCCGCGGGCGTGGCGGTGGTGGAGTTGTTCACGAGCGAGGGGTGCAACTCGTGCCCACCGGCGGATGCGCTGCTGGCGAGGCTGGAATCGGAGCAGAAGGAGGGCGAGCGGAGGGTGATTCCGCTGGCGTTCCACGTGGACTACTGGGATTATCTCGGCTGGAGGGATCGTTTCGCGAGCAAGGCGTTCTCGGATCGGCAGCGGGAGTACGCCGCCGCGTTCGCGAGGGCGGGCGGGAAGGGGGATGTTTACACGCCGCAGGTGGTCGTGAACGGAACGGTCGGGTTTGTCGGGAGCGACGAGCGGGCGGCTCGATCGGCGATCGAGCGAGCGCTTCAGAGTTCACCGGCGTTTCGAGTGGCGGCGAGCATCGCCGAGCGCAGGCCGGGGGAACCGATCCACATCGCGGCGACGATCGAGCCTGTTGAGAAACCAGCGAAGGACGGCAGGGTGGATCGGGCGAAGGTGCTCGCGGCGGCGGTGGTCGAGGATGGGCTCTCGACGGATGTGAAGCGCGGCGAGAACGCGGGGCGGACGCTGAGTCACGAGCGCGTGGTGCGGGCGTTCGGCAGCAAGAAGGTCGAGGGTGGGAAGGCGGAGGTGGAGTTGCGGCTGCCGGAGGGGGTTCGGGAGGACCATTGCCGCGTCGTGGTGTACGTGCAGGATGCGGAGGCGCTGGCGGTGGGCGGAGCAGCGGAGATGGCCCTTCCCGATGCCAAGAAGCCTGAAAAACAACCGACAGACGCGCCCCCGGCGGGCGCTCCTCCCACCCAGAGACCGAATCCGGCGCACAAGTAGTGGGCGGCGTTGAGTCGATAACCAGGCGTGCCGATGTCGTGGGGCCGGAGTTCCCGGACGACATCGGAGCACGCCATGAGCCGCCACGCCCACCATCCCCATGATCTTCACCGAGCCGGTCGGCACGGCGCCGGCCCGCGGGGCCACGGACCGAAGGACACGTACAGGCTGGAGCGGCGGCGCGAGACACGGCACGACGCCGCGGGATCGCTGCGGGCGAGCTACTCGAGCGATGGGCGGTTCGGGATCACGCACCTGGACCTGATCGACCGCTCGCCGAGCGGGCTGGGGGCAAGCAGCCGCGCGAGGATCGAGCGTGGGGCGACGGTGATGATCTGCCCGGAGGGCTCGACGATCCCGTGGCTGAGCGCGCGGGTGGTGCGGTGCGAGGAGCGGGATGGGGAGTTCGTGGTGGGGATGAGGTACACGGGGGCGGCGACGGCGGCGTGAGTTTCGCCCGGCGCCCTCAGGCCCATCGTTCGCGGATCGAATCCCATGTCTTCCGGTACCGCTGGGCCATGACCTCCAGGCTCGCGGGGATGATGCGGATTTGGCCGATGACGGTGATGAAGTTCGTGTCGCCGCCCCAGCGGGGGACGATGTGTGCGTGCAGGTGGCCGGGGACGCCCGCGCCGGCGGCGCGGCCCTGGTTGACGCCGATGTTCAGGCCCTGGGGCTCGAGGGTGCGGGTGGCGAGGTCGGCGGCGCAATCGACGAGGCGCCAGAGCGCGGCGCGCTGGGGCGGGGTGTAGTCGAGCAGCGTGGGGCGCGGCTCGCCGAGGGCGACGAGCAGATGGCCGCTGGCGTAGGGGAAGGCGTTGAGAAGGATGAGGCCGTCGGCGGTGCGGACGATGACGTGGTTCTTCACGTCCGCGCCCGGGTCGAGCCAGTAGTCGTGGAGGAACGATGGGCTCGCGCCGCCGGGAGCGCTGGTCGGCGGGGCCGGGCTGGCGCCGGCCTTCTCCTGCTCACCCATGGCCTCGAGGTATTCCAGGCGCCACGGCGCGTGGAGGTTTGCGGGCGCTCCCGGCCTGGAGCCCGGCGGAGCGTCCGAGAACGGCGGAGTACCGGGCGGCGGTGTCGAATCTCCGGATGCGGACATGGCGAAGGCTAGCGGCGAGGCTCTGGCGGGGGCCGAAGCGTCCGATGCATGGATCGAGGAGGACCCCTCATGACCCTCGAGACCATCATGACCCGGCACGTGGTGACCGTGCGAATGGACACCGAGCTTCGCGAGATCCGCGAGCTGTTCGAGCGTTACAAGTTCCACCACGTGCTGGTGACGGACCACTGCAAAGTCGTCGGGATCATCTCCGACCGGGATCTGCTCAAGAACATCAGCCCGTTCATCGGGAAGGCGAGCGAGCGGACGATGGACGCCGCGAGCCTGAGGCTCAGGGCGCACCAGATCATGACGCGGGCGCTGATCTGGGCGCACCCCGGTATGCGGGCCGGCGATGCGGCGCTTCTGATGATGAACAACCGCGTGTCGTGCCTGCCGGTGCTGGATCCGAACGGGGCGCACCTCGGCATCGTGACGATGCGCGATCTGCTTCGCTGGGCGCTGCACAACATCGCGGACAAGACGTGCGAGAATCAGTTGGCGGCGGCGGCGGAGCAGAAGAAGGCGGCGTGATCGAGCGCATTTGGGGGACACCGCGAGACGTCCGGCCGCCGCCCGCTCTCGCACGATTCCGGAATCGCGGCGACTCGCGGCGTGGTCCCGGAGCGCAACGCCACCTGCACCCGCCCGTCGGACATCCGGTATGCTGATGCACCATGGCGCCACCCGGACCGGACAGGCCCCGTGCATCGTCCGCATCCGGACTGCCGGCGCGCACATCGAAGGCGTGGGGCCCGCTGGGAAGCGTGCTGGGCTATACGACCTTTGGCGTGCTCGCCACGATCGCTGTTGCGTGGATCGGCTCGGCGGGCATGACCATTGGTGGACCGATCTTCGCGGCTCGATCTGGCGGCGCGGCCCCGACAGTCTGGCCGGACGCTGTGGCTCGGGACAAACCGTCCGCCGTCGCATCGTGGGAGGCGCCCGACTCCGCGTCCTACACGGCCCACCCTCTCTGGGACAGGACCACGGCAACATGGTCGACGCCGGACTCCACGAACGGGGGCGCCGGCGGGCCGGGAGGGGGGGTTCGGGTGCGTGTCGCGGTCGCTACGCGCGCTGGTGCGCCTTTTCGCGCTCTGGGCTCCTGCGATTGGTACGAGGGCGCATCCCCGCCGACCGGGGGCCGCGTGAGAGTCTCTATGCGCCACATTGTGGGTGAGCTTGGGACGATCTCGTTCCCTGGCTTTTACCCGCTCCCCCTTGTGGATGGACCGATTCCCTTGGGCTTTGTTGCCGACGCCGCGTTCTACGCGGGGGGCGCGTGGGGGCTTCGAGTTCTCCTCGCGGCCGTGCGCCGGGGCCGTCGCCGCCGCGGCGGACGGTGCCATGCGTGCGGCTACGACCGTCACGGCCTGGGGCCGCAGGATCTATGTCCGGAGTGCGGTGCGTCACGGTGAGGCGACACTCGGGCCCGGCGGCGCTCACGACGCCTGACCGGCTCGCCGTCGACCTGTCGGCGGGTTGGGAGCGCGGGTGGGATTAGAACTGCTTCCGCAGGCGCGCCGCCGGGATGTTGAGCTGGTCGCGGTATTTCGCGACGGTGCGGCGGGCGATCTCCACGCCGCGCCTGGAGAGCTCGGCGGCGAGGGCGTCATCGGAGAGGGGGTTGGACTTGTCCTCGGCGTCGATGACGTCCTTGAGGGCGGCCTTGATGGCGTCCCAGGAGACCTCCTCGCCGGTGTCGGTGTGGGTTCCGCCGGAGAAGAAGCCGCGGAGCGGGACGACGCCGCGGGGCGTGAGCAGGTGCTTGTCGGCGACGGCGCGGCTGACGGTGGCGACGTGGACGCCGAGCTGCTCGGCGACCTGGGTCATGGGGAGGGGCTTGAGGGCCTGGGGGCCGTAGTCGAAGTAGTCGCGCTGGGCGTCGACGACGACGCGGATGACGCGGAGGAGCGTCTTGCGGCGCTGCTCGACGGCGTCGATGAGCCACATGGCGTTGGAGAGATTCTTGCGGAGGAACTCCTTGGTGGGCTTGGGGGCTTCCTTCTCCTTGGCGAGCCTGGCGTACTCCTGGTTGATGCGCAGGCCGGGGAGGCGCGTGTCGTTGAGGTAGACGATGTAGCGGTCCTGGTCGGCGTCGAACTCGACGATGGCGTCGGGGACGATCATGCCGGGCTGCTCGTTGACCAGCGCGCGGGCCGGGGCGAGGCTGAGGAACTTCATGTGCTCGAGGGCGGTCTTGACCCGCTGCATGGGCAGGCCGGCCTTCTCGACGATGCGCGGGAGGCGGTTCTGGGCGAGGTCTTCGAGGTGGTCGCTCACGAGGCGGCGGACCACGGCCCACTCTTCGCGGAGTTCGGGGGAGCGGGTCTGGTCGGCGCGGGCATCGATCTGCAGGAGGAGGCACTCCCGCGTGTCGCGCGCGGCGACGCCGGGCGGATCGAGCAGGAGCTGCACGGCCTGGAGGGCTCGCTGCATGTCCTCGAGGGTCGGCTTCGGCGGCGGGTAGTCGCTCGGGAGGCGGTCGATCACGGTCTCGAGCGGCGTGCGAAGGTAGCCGTCGTCCTCGATGAACCCGATGATGGCCTTGCCGGGGTCGCGGAGGTGCTCATCGACGTCGGCGAGGGCCCACTGTTCCTGGAGCTGCTCGACGAGCGACTCGGGGCGCGAGGCGGTGTTGGCCATGGCCTCGCTCTTGGCGTCGGGCTCGCCGTCGAGGCGTGAAGAGCGGCCGCGTTCGAAGTCGATGAGATCGGGCGCGTTCCGCTCGCCCTCGTCGAACTCGTTGTCCACGGCCTCGGGGTTGTCCTGCTCGAAGGTGTCGAGGCGCTCGAAGTCCTCGGTGGCCTTGCCCTCGTCGACGTTGAGGGGGCGCTCGTCCTCGCTGATGGCCTCGCCCTCGCCCGCCTCGGCGCCGCCCTCGAACGAGTCGTCGGAGTCATCGGCGTCTCCGCCGGGTTCGGCCGGCGCGGCCTCGCCGTCGAGGTCCTTGTCGGACGCGGCGGCCTCGCCGTTGAGGGTTGTCTCGGGCGTCTCCGGCGTTTGCTCATCGCCCTCGTCGATCTCCAGGGTGACGTTCGACTCGAGCTCCTGGGCGATGCGCTCCTCGAGCTGGAGGAGGGGCATCTGCAGGATCTCCATGGACTGGATCATCCTGGGGGCCAGCTTCATGTGCTGGCCCATCTTCATGTGTTGTGAGGCGTCGAAGCGCATTGCGGGGGGGAGAAGGCGAACGGGCGTGGAGGCGTAGAGACGGGGACGGAAAACTCTACGCCGCGCTGCCTTTGCGGCTTCTCGACTATTCCATCACGCGCCGGCCCTGGATCGCATCGGCGAGCACGGCCTTGGAGGCGAACTCGAGCTGCGAGCCCGTGGGAACCCCGCGGGCGAGGCGGGTGACCCGGACGCCCGTCCGGGAGAGGGCGTCCTGCAGGTACAGGCCCGTGCCGTCGCCCTCGAGGCTTGGGTTCAGGGCGAGGATGACCTCTCGGACGGGGACGCCGCCGGCGTTTGCCGCGGGATCGGTGACCCGATGGACGAGATCATTGATCGTGAGGTCGCCGGCGCGGACGCCCTCGAGCGGGGCGATGCGGCCCATGAGGACGTGGTAGAGGCCCTTGTACACGCCGGAGAGTTCGAGGGCGATCAGGTCTCGCGGCTGCTCGACGACCATGACCTGCGTACGGTCGCGCCGGTCGTCGGCGCAGATGGAGCAGAGGGTCGCCTCGGCCTCGGGGCCGTTGTCGGCGAGGTTGTAGCAGACGCGGCAGTGGCGGACGCGCTGCTTGACGTCGGAGACGGCCCGGGCGAGCTCCATGGCCTCGGCCTTGGGCTGCTTGAGGATGAAGAACGCGAGGCGCTCGGCGGAGCGGCGGCCGATGCCGGGGAGCTTGGCGAGCTCGTCGATGAGGCGGGTGACGGACTCGGGATAGGCCGCGGCGGCGGGGGGCTTGGCCGATGCGCGGGGGGCGCCGGTGGGCTTCGGCGCGGGTTGCGGGGGATTGGCGGCGGGATCGGACATGTGCGATGAATCGTATGTGTGCGGCACGCCGGGCTTGGGGGAAATACCCTTGGTCATGCGGAAGTCCGGGCGGGCTATCACGTGGATTGCTGTGTGCGCGGCCGCGCTGGCGGGCGTGGGCACGCTGGCGTACGCGAAGCTCGTGCGTCCGAACCTGGTGCCGAAGAACTTTGGGGTCGTGGAAGCGGGCAGGCTGTATCGCTCGGGCGAGTTGACGCCCGCGGCGACGCGGCTCGTTGTCGAGCAGGATCACATCAGGACGATCGTGGACCTCGGGGCGTACGACATCGACCCGGCGGGAGAACGGGTGGCGGAGCGCACGGCGGCGGCGTTGGGGGTGGAGCGGCACGTGTTCCGGCTGAACGGGGATGGGACGGGGAACCCGAACGCGTACGTGGAGGCCCTGCGGATTCTGACGGATCCGGCGAAGCAGCCGGCGCTGGTGCACTGCTCGGCGGGGAGCCAGCGGACGAGCGCGTGCGTGCTGCTGTATCGCGAGATCGTGGAGGGGAGGCCGTTTCTGGCGGACATGGGCGAGGCCCTCGAGCACGGGCACGACCCGGCGAAGAACACGCGGATGCGGCCGTATCTGGAGCAGTGGCACGCGAAGATCGGCGAGGCATTCCGGGCGGGGACGCTCATCGATGGGCAGCCGAGGGCGGAGATCGTGAGCCCGGGGCGGGATTGACCCGTGTGTCTGCGGGGATCGCAGGGTCGTGGACGGCTCGCTTCGTTCGCGGCTTGTGGAGGCTTTGTCCGTACCCTTGGGCCGATGCTCGATCGGCTTGCCACGCGACCCATTCTGCAACTGCTCATGGTGATCGCCGTGGGCGCGGCGGCGTATCTGCCGTTTCTCGGCACGCGGCCGCTGGACTTTTCCGAAGGCCACCGGGCGGTGCCGGGGTGGACGATGCTGGAGTCGCACGACTACTGGCACATCAGGATGTTCGGGCTGACGTATTTCCGCAAGCCGCCGGGGATGCCGTGGGCGATCGCGCTGAGCTCGGCGGTGTTCGGGGAGAGCACGTTCGGGGCGCGGTTTCCGAGTGCGCTCTGCGCGATCTGCATGGGCGGGCTGGCGTGGTGGTATGGCCGGCGGTGGTTCGGCAAGACGGGCGGGCTGGTCGCGGGGCTCTCGCAGGCGCTCATGCCGCTGATGTGGTCGCCGGGGCGGACGGCCGAGATCGAGATGCTCAACAACCTGGGCACGCAAATGCTGGCGCTCGGGCTCATCGACGTTCTGGTGTTTCAGACGCCGCGAAAGAACGTGAGGCTGCGGGAGGAGGGGCCGTTCGGCTTCGTGCTCGAGATGTGCGGGGCGTCGGCGTGCGTGCTCGTGCCGGTGGCGGGGATCATGATCGCGGGTCTTGCCAAGGGGCCGGCGAGCGCGCCGGTGCTGGGCGGCGTGCTGGTCGGGGCGTGCGTCGCGGCGAGGTCGATCCGCACGCTTGCGAGGCCGCGCCTGGGGATCACGCTCATCCTCGCGGGCGGATTGCTGGCGCTGCTGGGGATGAAGATCTATCTTGCGAACTCGGACCCGGATGCGGTGCGGGAGGATGTGGCGGGGCAGTTTCTGTGGAACGGCAAGCGCGTGCTGGGCGTGGCGACGCTGATTCCGGCGGCGCTGGCGAGCGCGCTGCCGATGTCGCTCGGGCTTTTTACCAAGCGGCTGTCGCGCGGGCCGGTCGAGGGCGCGGCCGACCGCGTCGCGCGAACGCTCGCCTATTCGTGGCTCGCGGCGGTCGGGATTCTCGTGGTCTGCGGCGTGAGCAACGCGCGGTACGCGATGCCCGCGGCGGTGCTGCTGCCGCTGCTGGTTCCGTTCGCCGCGTCCGCGGCCCGGCCGTGGATCGAAGCGGCCCGGAGCCGTCGGCGCGTTTTCGGGTCGCCGGTTCGATGGGGCCTGCTCATGGCGCTGGGCGCCTTGTGGTATGTCGTGCTCACGTCGGTCTCGCCGACACAGGATCAGCTCGCGGGGGTTCGGGCCGCGCAGGTCTTTCTGGGCCAGTCATGGGATGGTCGCCTCTGGGCGAACGATGCGATCGAGGCGCGGCCGGATGTGCTCTGGCTGTTGGACCATTGCGACACGCATCGGGGGAGCGTTCGATGGAAGAAGGCGGAGCTGCGAGCGGGCGAGCTTCCCGACGCGGGCGACAGCCTGCTCCTGCGGACCGATGCGGGGAGCGTCGAGGCGAAGACGTACCGGCCGTTCATCGAGAGCGGCGCACTGCGCAAGCGGGCGGTTGCACGAATACGGGACTACGAGCTCACGATGTACACCCGCTCGGCGCCCCGGTGAGCGCTCACGCGTGCTCGAAGACGCCGCGGAGACGGCGCTGGGGGGTCTGCTCGTCGTCCATGAACTCGTCGATGGCCCGTATCGGCTTGAGGCCGGCGGCCTCGGTCAGCTCGAGGAGCTCGGCGCGTGTGAGGGGCCATGGGGGGCCCTGGAGGGACTCGAGCGGTTCGCCGTCCTCGCGGCCGCGGGCGATCATGACGAGCACCCCGCGTGGGCACAGGAGGGATGAGATCGCGCCGATCGCGGCGTCGCGCTGGGATGGGTCCATGGCCTGGACGGTGTTCACCTCGACAACCAGGTCGAAGCGATGGCGGAATCGCGACGGCGCGTTGAGCAGGTCGGCGACGCAGAAGGCGTTTGCCTGGTGCGGGAACCGCTTGCGGGCCCAGTCGATGCCGACGGGCGAGACGTCGAAGCCGACCGCGTCGTAGCCGCGGTTGGTCAGTTCGGCGACGTCGTCGCCAAGGCCGCACCCGACG
>DASZWV010000188.1:0-2202 GCA_035546115.1 Phycisphaerales bacterium | reverse complement strand
CTCGAGCACCCCGCCGATGAGCGGCTGGTGCATCAGGTTGCGGGCGTTGGGCAGCGCGAACCGCTTGCCCTTGGTCCCGCACGCCGCGATCACCGACCCCATGCTCGCGGCCTGCCCGATGACGTACGTGCACACATCCGGCTTGATGAACTTCAGCGTGTCGATGATCCCCAGCCCGGCCGAGACGCTCCCGCCCGGCGAGTTCACGTACAGGTGGATGTCCGTCTTCTCGTCCTCGTTGGCGAGGAAGAGCAGCTGCGCGATGATCAGGTTCTCCATCTCGTCGCCCACGGCGCCGCCCAGAAAGATGATGCGATCCTTCAGCAGGCGCGAGTAGATGTCGTACGCGCGCTCGCCCCGCCCGGAATGCTCGATCACGATGGGAACCAGATACGACATGCTCAAACCTTCCTGTCTAGCTCTTCACTCGGGACTCTGCACTCGTCTCCACGCCTCGACGCTTTCCCCCCGGCTCACCGCGGCGCATCCTTCGGCAGCTCGGTGATCACCTCGTCCACCAGCCCGTACTCCTTCGCCTCCATCGCGTTGAAGTACTTGTCGCGCTCCGAGTCCTTGCGGACCTGGTCCTCGTTCTGCCCGGTGTGCCGCGAGATAATCCGGATCAGCTCGTTCTTGCTCTTGATGATCTGCTCGGCCTGGATGCGGATGTCCTCGGCCTGCCCGCCGACGCCGCCGTAGGGCTGGTGCGTCATCACCTTCGCGTGCGGCAGGATGTACCGCTTGCCCTTGGTCCCCGCCGTCAGCAGCACCGCCCCGCCCGAGTACGCCCGCCCGATGCAGTACGTGCTCACCGGGCTGGTCAGGAACCGCATGGTGTCGTAGATCGCCAGCGTGTCGTCCACCGCACCGCCCGGCGAGTTGATGTAGAAGTGGATCTCCTGCCCACGCTTCAGGTTCTCCAGGTAGAACATCTGCATGATCAGCCGCGCCGCCGAGGCCTGGTTGATCTCGCCGATCAGGAACACGACTCGGTTTTCCAGAAGCAACTCGTCGATGGTCATCTCGCGAGTGCGCTGGTAGGTGACGCCGGCTGCGGGCATAACAACTCCTGTTCTCGTCCCACGGGCATCCAGCCCGTGTTCCGAATCAGACTTTTCCGGCGAGACCCCGAAACCGGGCGGGCCTCGCGCCAATCCATCCAGTCCATCCGATCCGCCCCACGACCTGAACGTAGGCCGTGCGGAAACCGGATGACTCTGCAAGCAAATCGGCTACCAACGTCCGCGCCTTTGGCAAAGCGCGGCCGGAGTCTCGCTTTGGCGCGCCATTCGCCCCAATCGACAGTGCCACGCCCAGGGGCTCCCCGGCGCCTGCCATCCGGGCAGGCGCTCCCGCCCGGTCGGGATAATCGGAACGCGATAGCATCCGGACCTATTTCCGGCCCGCCCAACGGGCCATCTGGAGTCGATCTTTGCCCGTCGCCATCATCAGCGATGTCCACGCCAACGCCGAGGCGCTCAAGACCGTCCTCGCCGACATCGCCTCGCGCGGCATCAGCCGCATCATCTGCCTCGGCGACATCATCGGCTACGGCCCAGACCCCCTGGAGTGCGTCGACCTGGTCCGCAAGCACTGCGAGTGGTCGCTCATGGGCAACCACGACTTCTCCGTCCTCTACGAACCCACCAACTTCAACCCGGGCGCCGAGCAGGCCGCCTACTGGACGCGGTCCCAGTTCGACCAGGAGCCCGACGCCGTCAAGCGCCGCGAGCGCTACGAGTTCCTCGGCCAGCTCCGCGTCCGCGTCGCCGACAAGGTCCCCGGAACCGACATCCCCCTGCTGGCCGTGCACGGCTCGCCGCGCCGCCCCATCAACGAGTACATCTTCCCCGACGACTGCCTGACCGCCCCCGACAAGGTCTCCACCATCTTCGAGCGCGTCGGCAAGCTCTGCATCGTCGGCCACACCCACGTCCCCGGCGTCTTCAGCGATGAGCCCGACTTCTACCCCCCCTCCGAGCTCACCGAGGCCACCTACAAGTTCAACACCGAGAAGGCCATCATCAACGTCGGAAGCGTCGGCCAGCCGCGCGACCTTGATCCCCGCGCCTGCTACGTGATCATGCACGAGGACCGCATGCAGTTCGTCCGGCTCGACTACGACATCAAGGTCACGGCCGACAAAATCAAGGCCATCCCGCAGCTCTCGGATTGGCTCGGAGACCGCCTCTTCGAAGGGCG
>DASZWV010000187.1:0-5900 GCA_035546115.1 Phycisphaerales bacterium | reverse complement strand
GAGAACGATCGAGATCAACCAAAGGACCGGGAGCGCCTCACAGACGAACCGGAGTTTCCAACTGGCGAGCGGAAAGCAACGGGAGGTCGCCAGCGCGCCCAGAAACAGCCCGCCCGCGATAAACGCAACGGTTCCGAGTTGCACCCATCGTGAAGGTACGCCCTTGAACTGGGGAAGTTCGGCCACCAGGCTCGGGCCAATGCAGACCATGACCCACGCCAGGACGAGGCTCACGAGCAGGAACATCCCGCGAGTGAAGCGACGCGTATCCGTCATCGGTTTTCGTCCATCCAAGGGTCCATAACCGGCGGGCTCCGCCCACCATGGAGGATACCAGCCGGTGCACCACTCTGCGCAAGCGACAGGGGAGGGCCTCAGCTCCCCATGCCCATGGTCATCAGGAACTCGGCGTTGGTCTTCACCTTGGTCAGCCGGCTCTTGAGCAGCTCCATGGCCTCGACGACGTTCATGTCGGCGAGCACCTTGCGGAGGCGGTAGACCAGTTCCAGCTCCTTGCGGTCCATGAGCAGTTCCTCGCGACGCGTGCCGGAGGCCGCCACGTCGATGCACGGGTAGATGCGCTTGTCCATGAGCTTGCGATCAAGGTGCAGCTCGCTGTTGCCGGTGCCCTTGAACTCCTCGAAGATGACCTCGTCCATCTTTGAGCCCGTGTCCGTCAGGGCGGTGCCGATGATGGTCAGGCTGCCGCCACCCTCGATCGCGCGGGCCGCGCCGAAGAACTTCTTGGGCCGCTGGAGCGCCCCGGCGTCGATACCGCCGGACATGATGCGCCCGGAGTGCGGCATCTCGGTGTTGTGGGCCCGGGCCAGGCGGGTGATCGAGTCCAGCAGGATGACCACATCATCCCCGAACTCCACCATCCGCTTGGCCTTCTCGATGACCATGTCCGCCACTTGCACGTGACGCGAGGCCTGCTCGTCGAACGTGCTGGCCACGACCTCCACGCTCGGCGCGGTATTCCGCTTGAAGTCGGTCACTTCCTCGGGCCGCTCATCCACCAGCAGCACGATGATCTTCACGTCCGGGTTGTTCTTCGCGATCGCCTTGGTCATCTTCTGCAGCAGGACCGTCTTGCCGGTCCGCGGCGGGGCGACAATCAACGCACGCTGGCCCTTGCCCAGTGGGGCGACCAGATCCACGATGCGGCACTCGATCTCGCTCGGCTCGGTCTCGAGGATGTACCGCTGCTCGGGGTGCAGGGGCGTCAGGTCCTCGAAGTTGCTGATCTTGTGCAGGAACGACGGCGGCTTCCCGTTCACTTCGTCCACGCGGAGCAGCGCGAAGTACCGCTCGTTCTCCTTCGGCGGACGGATGAACCCGCGAACCACCATGCCCTTCTTCAGCCCATACCGCCGGATCTGCGTCGGAGAGATGTAGATGTCGTCCGGACCGCTCAGATAGCTCTGCTCGGGCGACCGCAGGAATCCAAACTTGTCGGGCATGATCTCCAGCGTCCCCTCGCCGACCATCAGGCCCTGCTTGGCGGCCCGGGCCTTGAGGATCTTGAAGATCAGCTCCTGCTTCGGGATCTGGTGGAAATCTTCCAGGCCGCTCTCGCCGGCGACCTTGTGCAGCTTGTCGATGTCCATCCGCTGCAACTGCGCAATCGACAGCTGGCTCTTGAGCGCCGCCGGATCGATCTTGGCCGCGATCTTGTCCAGTTCCGCGGCTTCACGTTCGAGTTCCTCATCGCTCGGCAATGCAAAGTCGAGGGGGCGCTGCCAGTGGCCGCCAGAACCGCCGCCACCGCCACCCTGGCCATCGAACCCACCCCCACCGCCGCCGCGACGACGCTTCTTCTTGCGACGACGACCGAAACCACCCTCATGACCGCCGAAGCCGCCGGAATGCCCGCCTTGGAACTGCTGCTGTTGTCCGTATCCGCCACCCCCGCCGCCTCCACCCGATCCGCCACCTCCGGGTCCGCCATCGCGGTATCCACCCTGCTGCGAATGGTGCGAAGGCCCCCCGGGCCCCCCCTGGCCACCACCGCTTTGGGGACCGAAGCTTGCCTGCCCATATCCCGGGCCCTGCGGTCGAGACTGCGGAGCGGTGCCGGGCCCGCGCTCCCCGTTGAAACGATCGCCCGGCTCCGGGCGAGGCTCAGAGCGAGGCTCGCGGAACTCCGGCCGGGGTTCAGGGCGCGGCTCAGGTCGGGGTGCCGGCGCGGGGGCGGGCGCCGCCGGAGGCGGCGCGGGAGCCGCGGCTTCTACCTTGGCAGGTCGAGCCGCACGGCCCTTGGACTTGGATTCTCCACGCTCTTCGGCAACGTTGGTCTGCTTGGCCATGTTGGGGGTACGGCTCCGCTTCTGCACTTTCACGTGACGGCTCTGGATATGAGTGGTGATGCGCCCTTCGCCGAACGGCGGACGCGGATGTGAACATGCTCTCTTGCGGACTGACGGCGAACCCGCCGTTTCCGGCCATTGGAGCTTGAGACTTGTGGCGGACTAGGCATCTCACGAAGAGCCGGCCCGAGACGGTCGGCCCAAAGGTGCCCAGCCGAAGATTGTACCAACCCCGGACCCGCGTCCGTGATCGCTCCCGCAGCCCTTCGATAGACAGCAACCCACCCCCCAAGACCCTGCCAAAGTATACCACCGATCCGGGCCGCCGTCAGGAAGGCAGAAGAAGATCGGCAGAATCTGGCCCATTCTCAACATTCCGGAGAATGTCCTCGGCCTGCCCATCCAAGTCCGACGGCTTGGAGTGGTTCTCCACAACATACTGGGAGCGTGCCCGCTTGTCCTCGATCGGCATCTGGGCCGCCTCACGCCGAGCCAGTTCCGCGGGCTCCCATCCGCGGGTCTGGCGGACGCGCTGGATTCGCTGCTCCCGAGGCGCATCCACAAACACCACCGCATCGCACTCCGCATCGATCCCCGCCTCGAACAAAAGCGGAGCATCAACGATCACCGCCCTGGCGCCAGCGGCCCGGGCCTCCTCGATCATCCTCGCGCGGTCTTCGCGCACGATCGGATGGACGAGCCGCTCGAGCCGGCCTCGTTCATCCGCATCGGAGAAGACGATCCGGGCCACCCGGGCCCGGTCGATGCGCCGATCGGCGGTCAGGACCTGGTCCCCCCACCACCGCACCAGCTGGTCGCGCACCTCGGGGCGGTCCAGCGCCGCCTTGGCACGAACATCCGAATCGATCACGAGGCACCCGAGCCGCGCGAATGCCTGCGCGACCGTGCTCTTGCCGGCGCCGATACCCCCGGCCAGACCGATGACCGGGAGCGTCGCGCCGGCATGTTCCGCTGGCCGAGAGGGGGTTGGCTCGGATGGCTGCTGCACGGGCGTATCTATCGGCGCATCGTCCGATCGGATCGAGGGCTCGGATGGCCGAACGACCGAATCCGCCGCATCGATCGATCGCCTCAGGTGCGCAGCCAGCGCAATCGGGCGGGCCACAAACCCCCACACGACCTCGGGACCCACGCCGGCGGTGGTCATGCGGATGGTCCCGATCGCCAGAATCCGCTCGAGAAACGATCGCGTCACGGTGATGTTGCGGACGTGGTCGAGTCGAGCATCCACGGTGATCCGCGAGAACACGCCGCGCGACGCCCGCACGCGGGCCGACGTCAGCTCAAATCGCTGGACCATGAGGATGACGGTCGCCGCGAGAAGCGCGAAAAGACCCATGCACACGGGCACAAGCAGGACCGCCGGCGCCCCCTTCCCCGCGATGGCAAGGCAGAACAGCCCCACCACCGCCGTGACGATCAGCCACGGAAACGCCACGATCAGCATGGCCCGCTCGGCGGGGCGCACGACAAGATCGATGCGCTCGCTCGGCGGAGCGTGGGTCGGAGGATCGGCGGGTTGTGCGATCGCGCTGGTCATGCTTGATCAGCCGGAGGCCGGCGTGAGCACGCCGATGTCCGGCAGGTTCCGGTGGTACCCATCAAAGTCGAGGCCGTAGCCGATGACGAACTCATCGCCGATGTCGAAGCCGACGTACTCCACCTCGACGTGCTCCTCGCGCCGGCCGGTGGTCTCGTCCTTGCGGAGCAGGACGGCGATGCGCAGGCTCGCCGGACGCTGGGCATCAAAGAGGCGTCGGATGAGCCCCAGCGTGCGCCCGGAATCGAGAATGTCGTCCACGATCAGCACGTGCGCACCCGCCAGATCGGTCGGCATGTCGCCGGCGATCGTCGCCCCCTGCGAGGTGGTCGCGCTCCCGTGGTAGCTCTTGATCGTCACCGGCCGGATGCTCATCTTGAGCGGGATGTGGCGGATGAGGTCCGCTGTGAAGACCATCGAGCCCGTCAGAATCGGCACCAGCACCACGTGCGGCTCGGCAGCCGAAGCGTCGCCCATGGACCGGCGCAGATCGGAGGTGATCTGCCGGCCCATTTCCTCTATGCGTGCGGCGATTCGGTCACGAGAGATGAGAACGCGGACGGCCATGGGTGATCCTAGAAGAGATTCTGCACGGTGCCGGAGGGTTCGCAAGCGAGGCGCGAGCCCCGAACCGGCATGTCAAGATGGGAAACACGCCCGTCCGAGAAACTCAGGAACCGGGCTTCACCGCCACGATCGCCTCGAGCCACACCGCCAGCCGCACCCCCAGCTCGACGAACATCGCCGCGCCGGCGTGGAAGAGCAGGAACAGGAGCGTCTCCTGACGGTTGCGCCGGAACAGCGCAAAGATCGCCAGGAAGTACACGCCGATCGCCAATGGAAATCGCACGAGCGACTCGAGGAACGGGTGCTCGATCGGAATGCGAATCGACGCGACGAGCAGAAAGCAGGCGAGCGCGAGGAAGATCCTCGACGCGGCCAGTTCGAGATGCGTAAGCCTCTGCTCCACGTACCGCGCCGCGAGCCAGATTGCTGCGACCCCCGTCCCGGTGTGCAGGATCGCGTGGTAGAGCACCAGCAGCGCAAGCGCAGCACGAACACCGATATCGGGCTTCGGCGCGTTCATGGCCGCGGCGACCATCGCCCCGCACAGCACGCACACGCCCGCGATCGCGTACACCAGCGGTCTACCGCCCGGCTTGACGAACTCGGGGCGTTCCGCGGCGACGGGCGCGGGCTCCACCTCATCGATGCCCGTGCGCGAGGTCAGCACCTGGTTCGCCTTCATGTCGTAGCCGCACGCCATGCACACGATGGCGTCGGATTCCATCTTCGCCCCGCAGTTCGGGCACTTGTCGTCAACCAGCTTGAGGATCGACTCCTTGCGTGCGGGCGAGGGCGCCTCGCCCGGCGCAAGCGGCTCGAGGGGGATGATCGGCTTGTCATCGCCCGGCGGTGTGCTCGAGTTTGGCGGCGAGACGTCGGCCATCCGGGGTGAGTTTATCAGGTTCCGCGATCCGATGCGTTTACGTGCGGTCGCCTCGGACCAGTCCACCCCGAAGGAAATACTCCATCAGTTCATCCCCGGGATCCACGCACAGATCGCTCTCCGCCGCCGCCTTCTCGCTGTAGGGTCGCACGACCGCCGAACGAACCCACGCCCCCGCCAGGAGAATGGGCACCGGCGTCGCATCGTGCTTGCGCGTCGACACGAGCGTGAAGTGATCCGGAAGATACAGGAGCCTCCAGCCCTCTGATTCGCGGTCTTTTTCCGGGTCGCCGAACGTGCGCAGCTTCTCCACCACCGGGCCGACCACGTGCCGGTCGATCGCCTCGATCGCCGCAACCTTGGTCGCGCCATCCCCCTGATGGCTGGATTCATCGGGCGCCTCGACGTGGCAGCAGACGACGTCGAAGCGATCCAACGCGTCGATCGTGGCCCGACCCTGCCCGGCGTAGTCGTTGTCGTGGTAGCTCGTCGCGCCGGGAACGTTCAGCCGCTTCCATCCGATGAGCGCGGCGATCCCGGCGAGCAGATCAACCGCCGTGGTCATCGCCCCGGACAGACC
>DASZWV010000186.1:0-4672 GCA_035546115.1 Phycisphaerales bacterium | reverse complement strand
GGGGACATGAAAACACGCGGCCGGTGGCCGCGTGCCTGGGAGTTGCGGGTTTTCGATCGGTCGATCAGAGCGTGGCGGAGGTGTAGGGAAGCAGGCCGAGGTAGCGGGCGTGCTTGATGGCGCGGGCGACCATGCGCTGCTCGGTGGCGGTGGTCTGCAGGCGCTTGCGGCCGTAGACCTTGCCGTTGGGGGACATCATGCGGCGGAGGTTCTCGACGTCCTTGTAATCGACGAACACCTTTCCGGCGGCGCCGGTCTTGGTGACCTTGATCTTGGGCTGTGAACCGAAACGGGGGAAGCGTGACATGCTGGCGTGAGCTCCGTCGTGGGCTGTGGGCCCGGCATGGCTGCCGCGAACAACGCGACGGGGTCCGGGCGACGGGAACGGGGGATTAGGGTAGGCGGGAGACCGTCCGGAGTCATTTCTTGCAGGAACGGCATCCGGTGATGCTGTCGAGGGCGAGCGCCGGCTTGCGGCAGGCGACGACCAGGAGCGTGAGGGCCGTCATGAGCGAGTTCTCGCCGATGTGGCACCAGCCGAGGCCGCCCTGGCAGAGGAGGGTGCGGTCGCCGAAGCAGCCGCACTTGATCTCCAGGCCGCGGAGGATCGCGGCGATGCCGAGCCCGATGAAGAGGAGGAGCATGGCGGCGATGACGCTCGCGGCGGCGCGGGTCCACAGGCCGAGGATGAGCATGATGCCGGCGAGGGCCTCGGTCCACGGGACGCCGAAGGTGGCGAGGGTGACGAGGGGATCGGGGAGATTGAGCTTGTAAGCCTCGATCGCCTTGGAGAAGACCATGGGACCGTGGGAGGGGCCGATCTTGGCCCACGCGGCCCAGAGGAAGACGCCGCCGATGAGCAGGCGGATGGGCACGCCGAGCCAGCCGAGCAGGCCGGGCTTTGTTGGTGGAGCAACGGTTGGGGGTTCCGCGTTCATTGGATGCCCTCTCCCTTCTCGGTTGGGTATCCCATGGCGTCCCAGCCGGGGTAGCCGTCGTGGATGACGTAGACCTTCTTGTAGCCGGAGTCGGACATGAACTCAGCGACGTGCTCGGACTCGTCGCAGTGGCCGCCGGAGCAGTAGACGACCACGTTGGCGTCGCGCGCGATCATGGCGAGCAGGGGCGGGTCGCCGTTCTCGAAGGATTTCATGTTGATGCGGAAAGCGCCCTTGATGTGGCCGGCCTCGTAATCCTCCTTGCGCCGGGCATCGACAAAGGGCGAGCCCTCGTCGAAGAACTTCTTGGCCTGCTCGAGGGTGATCTGGCCCTTGGGCATATCGGCCTGGGCGGTCGGCTTCCAGCCCGGATCGCCGGGGTGGAGATCGATCTTCGGAGCGGGCTCGCTCGGGGGCTTTGCGTCCGTTCCGGCGTTGGTTCCGGGAACCTCCGGCGGCAGCTCGCGCCCGCCGTGCCTGAGCGGTCGACGGGTTGAGTCGAGCAGACCGGCGCCGATGCCGATCGCGCAGATCACGATCGCTTGCACGAACACGGATTTCCAAGCGCAGCAACCCATGGCCGGTCTCCTGTGGCGTCGTTCATCGGCCCCTCAACAGACCGCCCCTGATGATCGGTCGCCCGGCCTCAATGGGCTCGGCGGGGCGGGATCATCAGGGGCGGGAAGGTGGTCAGAGCACGCGCCGGATCAGTGCTTGCCGGCGGGGAGGACGTTCTTCACCGGGGCGGAAGGAGCGCCGATGGACGTCGGGGCACGCGGGGGCATCGCCATGGGCATGCCCTGGGAGAGCTTGCGGATCACCGCGGTGAAGGGGATGCGGAGGGTCTCGCCGCCGCGGGCGTCGGTGGAGACGGTGAGGAAGCTCTGCACCATCCCGGGCTCGGCGGGGGTCACGCCGGAGATGGTGATCGTGTACGAGTTGCCGTCGGCGCTCTTCTCGAAGTTGGTGACGACGTGCATTTCCTTGCGGGCGTCGGAGTCGAGGCTGAGGATGTTGAAGGATGTGCCCGAGCGGCTGTCGAGCTTGATGGTGGTGCTGAACGGCGTGGCGGGGTCGTTGACGCGCAGGATGGCCTGGGCGGGGGAGGCCTTGATGTCGCCGACGACGTCGGCGCCGAGGAAGTAGGGCTGCAGGTGGGCGCGTTCATCGTTGGTCTTGATGTCGAGCTGGGACTGAAGGGTGCCGATGGGCGCGCCCTTGCCGACGTCGAGCTCGATGACCTGCGAGGTGAGCTTCTCGCCGTTGACCTCGGAGGTCTTCTCTTCGCCAAGGGTGGCCTTGACGTGCTCGTTGTTGGGAGTCACCGAGAGGACCTTGAAGCCCTCCTTGCGCCCGGTGATCGTGAGCTTGGCCTTCTGGCCGGCCATGTGGTCGACCTCGCTGAGGAACATCTTGGGCGGGTCGAAGGTCACCAGGGCCTTGACGTTCGCCGTGAGCGTGGTGATCTGCTGGGCGTACTTGCCCTGCGGGTTGGTGATCGTGAAGGTGAGCGTCTTGGTCTGCGGGCCCTGGCGGCTGTGCGGATCGAAGCGGGCCGTGACCTTGCCCTCCTCGCCGGGCTTGTAGGTCGTCTTCTCCATGGTCGGCACCGTGCAGCCGCAGGAGGCGGCGACGGCGATGGTGATCTCCTGATCGGCGACGACGGTGAAGTGGAACTGGTGCTCGACGGGCTCGGTGTCCGCGATGTCACCCCAGTCGAACTTCATGTTGTCGATCTTGAGCGCCTCGGGCAGACCGCCGGCATGGGCCATGACGGGGGTCACCGTTGCGTGCGGCGGCGGGGCGGGAACCGGCGCCGGATGCGGCGCGGGCTGGGCCGTCGGGGCGGGCTTGTCCTGGGCGAGGCCGAGCGAGGCCGGGAGGATGGCCGCGGCCAGCAAGGCGAGGAATCGAACTCGTTTGACGAAGGTGCTCATGGGAACTGGGCTCCAAGAAAGGAGGGTGATGATGGTCGGACTGCTGCAGGAAGCTGGTTCGGGCGGACACCCTTGACCGGGCAGGTTTTACGCGGCCATGGCCTCGGCGTTCGATGGCTCTGGGTCATTCGCGGGTTGGTTCTCGGACCGCGAAGGGTAAGGGTTTTCCTCGAATGCCCTCAGGGCGGTGTAGACCGCCTGGGGGTCGGGTGCGATGCGGACAGACTCTCGCAGGGACCGGCAGGGGCCCAGGCGCTTGGCAAACCAGGAGATGCGCCGGCGGATCTGGAACATGGCGTAGCGGTCGTCGCGATACTCGCGCATGAGGTCGAAGTAGCGGCGGACGGTGGCGAGCATCTCGGAGCGCGTGGGGGGCGCGGGCAGGGCGCCGGTGGTCTGGAGGGACCAGGCGTCGCGGAAGAGCCACGGGGTGGAGAGGGCGCCGCGCCCGATCATGACGCCATCGCAGCCGGTCTTGGCGATCATCTCGAGGACGTGGTGGGGCTCGGTGACATCGCCGTTGCCGATGACGGGCGTGGTGGCTGATGCGGCTTTGACGGCCTTAACGACGCGCTTGATGCCCTCGTGGTTGACGACGCCCTGGAACTTCTGCTGGGTGGTGCGCCCGTGGATTGTGATCATGCAGGCGCCGGCGCCGATGAGGCGCGGGGCGAGCCACTCGGCGACGGGAGCGTCATCGAACCAGCCGAGGCGCATCTTGCACGTGACGGGGATGGGGTTCGGGCCGGCGCCGACGGCGCTCATCACCTGCTCGACGACCTTCTCGGCGGTGTCCGGGATGCACAGGAGCTTGGAGCCGCCGTCCTTTTTGGTGACCTTGTCGACGGGACAGCCCATGTTGATGTCGATGACGGTGGCGCCGTGGTCGCGGGCCCAGCGCGCGCCGTCGGCCATGATGGCGGGATCGCCGCCGTAGAGCTGCATGCCGATGGGCTTGTCGAAGTCGTTGGTCTGCGCGAGGTCGAGGGAGGTGGCGGTGCCGCGAAGGAGGCCCTGCGGGGAGAGGAGATCGGTGCAGGCGAGGCCGAGCCCCCCGTACTCGCGGCAGATCGTTCGGAAGGCGAGATCGCAGTAGCCCGCGATGGGGGCAAGGAGGAGGTTGGACTTGAGCTGGACGTGGCCGACGCGGAGCATGGGCGATTGTACGGTCATTCGAGCGCAGGCCCCGAGATCGGCGGTGGAAGCAGCGGCCACGGCGCACCGCATTCCGGACATTTCGCGGGGCCGACGTGTCGCCCATCAAGGGAGTCGGGTTGGATGGCATCGGGTACGCCGTGGAGGTCGTAGCTGCAGTCGGGGCAGAGACAGCGGTGGATCGCCTTGCGGCAGCGGGTGCGCCGGATGAAACGGAGCATGTGCAAGGGGATCCAGACAGCCAGGAGGACGAGCCCGGCCACCGCGAAGGCCACGGCCGCGACGAGGCTGGCGAGTATGAACATCTCATCCCAGCCGAGCCAGAGGAAATCCCACCATGACCAGTCCTTGCGAGGCCGGTCAACGGGCGGCTTCTGCGGCGTCTCGAGATTGAACTCCCAGCGCATGCGCCGCTCGCCAAAATCGTCGGCGAGGGTCGGGTCCACGAGCCCAGCGGATGCGGCCGCGTCGTAGCGCGCCGTGCGAAGCTGGCATCGTTTCTCGCGGACTGTTCTGGGCGTGAACCCGAATGCCGCTGGCCGAGGAAGCCGCAGCTCGACGAGCGTGTCCCAGAGGCTGTACGCGGGCGCTTGCTCGTTCATGTCGCGGAATGGTACATCAGCGCCGCTGCGTCCTAAACGT
>DASZWV010000185.1:0-3861 GCA_035546115.1 Phycisphaerales bacterium | reverse complement strand
ACCATCGTCAATCAGACGCTCATCAACAGCGGACGCTTCAAGCGCGTCGAGCGCGGCAAGTACACCGCGAAGTAACACAGGCCGCCCGGAACAAAAACAACGAAGCCCGTCCGATGGACGGGCTTCTTGTGCTTTTCGGGTATCGAGCCAAATCACGGATGAAGGTGCGGCTCGCGCGCCAGGCGCGACGGCCGGTCGGTGAGCATCAGCCGGCCCAGGTCCTCCCAGAACATGCGCCCGTTCTCGTCGAACGTGTACACGATCGTGTTGTCGATGTCGACCGATCGCTGCGAGAGCGTGTCCACCGTCGGCGACGGATCATCGCGCACCTCGTTGAGCTGCTCGTTCCCCGTGTACATGCACCCGGAGAAGAGCCCGCCGCTGAGCAGAAGGGCGCCAAGGACGATGAGCTTGCGGGACGACATTCGAGGCTCCTGAGGTTCCCAAGGGGTTTCGGGGAGGTGGTTGTACCGCGGGTGGGGATGAGCGTCAAGCGGGATTTGTCCGGATTCGCCCTTCGGCGGGTCTCTTCGCCGCTTTCGGGGGCCCTCCCGCACGCCCCATGCCGATCCAAGACCAAACCGGGTCGCCCCGCTCGCTCCGCCGGTCGATACTCTGGCATGAGCAGGTACGAGCGAGATCCCCATCCGGATGCGGCCGCCGAGCGGAGCGCGGCCGAACTGGTTCGCGCCATGCGAGAGGACCGTATCACGCGCTTGCGTGCCGGGCTCGGCGCCGTCGGCGGGGGAGACACCCCGTGGGTCGCCGGCGGCGGTGGGGGGGAGAGCTTCCGGGCGGCCGACGTGGAGCGCATCCGCGGGCTCTGGGATGACCTTCGGCGCGTCATGTTCCCCGGCTTCTTCGACTCCGATCCGCTCTGGGATGGAGAGCTCGAGGCCCACATCACGCGCCTGTGCCTCCGCATCGCCCGCGTGCTCGCCGAGGAGATCCGCGCCGTCCTGCGGTATGGCCGGCGCCCCGCCCACCACGAGTTCCAGCGCACCGTGCCCGCCTCGCTCGGCGACCACGAGTTCGTCGATGCCGCGGTGGGGGAGTTCATGCGCCGCCTCCCCGAGGCCCGCCGCATGCTCACGCTCGACGTGCAGGCCGCGTACGACGGCGATCCGGCCGCCGAGCACACCGACGAGATCATCCTCTGCTACCCCGGCCTCGAGGCCATCGCGACGCACCGCCTGGCGCACGTGCTCTATTGCCTCGGCGTGCCCATCCTCGCCCGCGTGATGAGCGAGCAGGCCCACTCGCGCACCGGCATCGACATCCACCCGGGCGCGCGGATCGGCGAGAGCTTCTTCATCGACCACGGCTCGGCCACCGTCATCGGCGAGACCAGCGTCATCGGCAGGCAGGTCAAGATCTACCAGGGCGTCACGCTCGGCGCACGCAGCTTCCCCAAGGACGAGCGCGGGCGCGTCATCCGCGGCATCAAGCGCCACCCGACCATCGGCGACCGCGTGACGATCTACGCCGGCGCCGTCATCCTCGGCGGCGACACGGTCATCGGCGACGACTGCGTCATCGCCGGCGGCGTGTTCGTCACCTCCAGCGTCGCGCCCGGGCACGTCGTGCAGCAGACACGCCCCGAGCCGGTGCTCAAGCCCACCGCCGCGAGCGCGCCCAGGGCCGCGCCCAGGCCCGGCACCGACGGAAGGCCCGACCTCGGCTGGCTCGCCGACGGGGCGGGCATCTGAGCGCGGGGCGTGCTCTACGCTCCCCGCCGTGTCCGCCGCCGTCGATCCAGCGCCGCGCAGGCCCGAGCGCACTCCCTTCATGGAGTTGCTGGTCATCGCCGCGCCCACCGTCGCCGCGATGACCTCCTACACGCTCATGCAGTTCGTCGACAAGCTCATGGTCTCGCGCATCGGGCCGGACCCGATCTACGTCGGGGCCCAGGGCAACGGCGGCCTGTGCGCGTTCGTGCCCATCGCCGTCGCCATGGGCTGCCTCACGGTCGTCAACACCTACGTCGCCCAGAACCTCGGCGCCAAGACGCCCGAGCGCGCCCCCGCGTATTGTTGGGCGGGCCTGTGGCTGTCGCTCGCGTGGTGGCTCGTGCTCATGATCCCCTACGGCCTGGTGCTCCCGCACGTCTTCGATTGGGTGCGCCCGGCGAGCGCGGACCCGGCGGAGCTCGCCTCGCTCATCCGGCGCGACGCCCTCGCCGGCGAGTACGGCCGGATCCTCATCTTCGGCTCCATCTTCACCATGGGCGCCCGCGGCGTCTCCCAGTACTTCTACGGCATGCACAAGCCGGTGGTCGTCCTCGCGTCCAGCGTGACGGCCAACCTCCTGAACTTCGCCCTCAACACGATGCTCGTCTTCGGCCCCCACGCGCCCACGAGCACCGGCCTCCCCGTCCTCGACTGGTGGTTCCACGCCGCCGCCCACGCCGCGGCCGTTCTGGGCATCCCCGCCCAGCACATGCGCGGCTCGGCCATCGCCACCGTGATCGGCACGTTCGTCGAGTTCTGCATCCCGATGGTCGTGTTCCTCTCGCCGAAGTTCAACCGGCTCTACGGCACGATCCGCGCGTGGCGTCCGAGCCGCTCGCACGCGCTCGAGGTGCTCCACATCGGCTGGCCGAGCGCGCTCATGTTCGGCAACGAGATGATCTGCTGGACCATCTTCATGGTCGCGCAGGTCGGCCACTTCGGAACCAACCACTCCACCGCCGGCTGGATCGCCCACCAGTGGATGAGCCTCTCGTTCATGCCCACCTTCGGCATCTCCGTCGCCATCACCGCGATGGTCGGCAAGTCCATGGGCGCGGGAAGACCCGACCAGGCCGCGGCCCGCGCCTGGCTCGGGCTGCGCGCCGCGGTGATCTACATGTCCGCGTGCGGCGTCTGCTTCGTCCTGTTCCGTCGCTCGCTGATCGGCCTGTTCATCGAGCCCGCGACCGATACCGCGCAGCGCGCCGAGGTGCTCGACCTCGGCGCCGGGTTTCTCATCGCCACCGCCGCGTTCCAGTTCTTCGACGGCGTGGCCATGAGCCTCGGCGGCGCCCTGCGCGGCGCGGGCGACACGCGCTGGCCCGGCCTCGCGACGCTCGTGCTGAGCTGGACGGTCATCGTCGGCGGAGGCTGGGCGTTCGTGTACCTCGCGCCCGGCCTGAGCTCCACGGGTCCGTGGATCGCCGCCGCCGCTTACATAATCCTGCTCTCGCTCGCGCTCGGGTGGCGTTTCATCGCCGGAACCTGGAAAACCATGCGGCTCGTGCACACCGGCGACAACGCTCCCGCGGATGTCCGCAATGAGCCCGACCTCGAAAGCTCTTCTCGCTGACTGAAAAAACCGCTGCACGTTTAATGCTCGTCCGTTACTCTGTAGCCTGAGGAGGACTTCAGCATGCGTGTCCCTTTGCTTGCGCCCTCGTGCCTCGGAGCAATCCGCCGGTTGTCCACCCTTGCCTGCGCCGCGGCGTTGCTCGCCGCAGGGCAGACCTCCACCGCCCAGACGACCTGCGGCGCACCCGGCCCCGACGCCGTGCTCGGCGACGTCTCCGACGTCTCGAACTCCAGCCCGGTCGGCACGTACGACGCCATCGCGCTCGGCGCCCAGGTGTGCAACATGGGCTCGGTCAGCATCGCCTACTCGGGATGCCCGAACTCGCATCCCGTCTTCGGCGGCAATCTCTACAAGTACTCCACCGTGAACGGCGCGGGCCGCTTCGAGCAGATCGGCCAGTCCTGGCTCAAGCACACGGCGGTCGTCGCCGCGAGCAACGCCTGCGGGTGCGGATGCTCGAGCTCCGGCAGCGGGCTCCGTCCCGGCTGCTCCGACCTGTACAGCTCCGGCTTCCAGGTCTCGCAGGGCGCCCTCGGCCCGCGATACCAGATCAAC
>DASZWV010000184.1:0-5480 GCA_035546115.1 Phycisphaerales bacterium | reverse complement strand
GGCGGCGAGCGGGCCGTCGCGCCCGGCGGCGACGGCGCGACTGGTGATGCCGCTGGGGTCATCGGCGCCGGGGCAGCCGGAGGTGGCGCTGGCGAACACGGCGCGGGGGGCGGTGGCGATCGCGCCGGACGGGACGTCGGTGGTGTTCGTCGCGGGGCGGTCGCCGAGCACGCTGCTGCACGTGCGGCGGATGGATGGGGCGGAATCGCGCCCGATCCCGGGGACGATGGGGGCCGATGCGCCGTTCTTCTCGCCGGACGGGACGAAGATCGCGTTCTTCGCGGACGGGAAGCTCAAGCGGGTGGCGCTCTCGGGGGGCGCGCCGGTGCCGCTGTGTGCCGCGCCGCGGCCGCAGGGGGGGTGCTGGGACTCGACGGACACGATCTACTTCATCCCCGACTGGCAGCGCGGGCTGGCGAAGATCCCGGCGGGGGGCGGCGAGGTGGAGATGGTGGTGGATCCGGACATGGCCAACGGCGAGCTCGCGCTCATCGCGCCGGAGATTCTGCCGGGCGGGCGGTACGCGTTGATGGCCGTGTGGACGGGGGCGGGGGCCGGGTACGACGATGTGCTGATCTCGGCGATCGAGCTTCGGCGCGGCGGGACGCGCCGGCCATTGATCCACGGCGGGTGCAATCCGAAGTATCTGCCGAGCGGGCACCTCGTGTACACGCGGGCGGGCGCGCTCATGGCGGTGGCGTTCGATCCGGAGCGGCTGGAGATCTTCGGCCAGCCGATGACCGTCGAGGACAAGGTGCTGGGCAACGCGCTCGGCGGGTCGTCGCACTTTGCCGCGGGGGACGATGGAACGCTCGTGGTGGCGAGCGGGCCGGTGTGGGAGCCCAAGTGCCAGTTGCTCATCGCGGGGCGGGCGGGGGCGACGGCGGAGCCGCCGGCGCTGATGAAGGAGGAGCGGGCGTTTGTCGCGCCGGCGTTCGGCCCGGTCGGGCGGCTCTTGTGCGTGCAGGTGCAGGGGGCGACGGACCACCTGTGGCTGTACGACCTTGATCGCGAGGGCTCGCCTGGAACGAGGCTGACGTTCAACGCCGACAACTCATCGCCCGTGTTCTCGCCGGACGGGAAGCGCGTGGCGTTTCGGTCGACGATGGCGGGCAAGCCGGAGATCTACTGGATGAGCGTGGAGGGGGGCGGGATGGGGGCGGGGCCGCCGGAGCTGCTGTTCTCATCGGATCGCGGGCCGACGCCGTGCTGCTTTGCCGAAGGCGGGAAGACGATCGTGTTCACGCAGCAGGGCGCGGCGCGCGCGGGCGGCGTCGGAGCGGCGGCGATCGGCGGCGGGCTGGAGATCTGGTGCGCGCCGGTGGATGGGTCGTCGGAGGCGCGGCTGCTCGTGCAGACGCCGGGGAGCGCGTGGGGCGCGTGCGTGAGCCCGGACAATAAGGTGATCGCGTTTGTCTCGGATGAGAGCGGGCGGGCGGAGGTGTACGTGCAGCCGTATCCCGGGCCGGGGCCGCGCCGGGTGGTCTCGACCGAGGGCGGGAGCGCGCCGCTGTTTGCCAAGCACGGCGGGGAGCTGTACTACCGGACGAGCGCGGGGACGGTGGCGAGCGTCGGCGGCGCGGGGGGAATGATGCCGGGCCCGACGGGCGGCGCGGGCCAGGTCGCGGCGGGGGGCGTGTCGGGGGCGGGCGCTCTTCCGGCGGGGACGGAGCAGATCGTGGCGGTTCGCGTGACGATGGAGCCGTTCGCGGTGAGCCGGCCGCGGGTGCTGTTCCAGGGGAACGCGGTGCCGGCGAGCCAGGCGGCGCGGAACTATGACCTGCTCCAGTGGGGGGGTGGGGAGGCGGCGCTGCAGATGGCGCTGCAGCACTTTGTGATCCTGCGATCGCAGGAGAGCGCGGCGAAGGTGACGAGCCTCGGCGTGACGCTGAACTGGTTTACGGAGTTGCGGCGGCGGATCCCGGTGCCGCAGGCACCGACGCTCTCGTCGCTGCGGCCGGGGTCGTCGCACTTTGCGGTGGGGGGGATGTCGGGGAGCAGCGCGGCGCCGACGCGGACGCAGGGGGGCTGGGGCGGAGGGACGTACGCGACGCAGGGGCAGCATCCGCCGCAGCCGTACCCGCAGCAGGGGGCGACGCAGGCGCCGAACGCGCCGCCGCCTCCGCAGCGGAACTGGTCGCATGATTCGAAGACGATCGGGTAGCACGCGTGGCGCGCCGAGATCGAGAGCGAGTGGGGATGCCTCACCAGAGGCGAGCGACGCCGTAGGCATCCATCGCGCCGTCTCCGCTGACGAGGGGGATCCGCTCCGCAAGTGCTTGTGCGATCAACAGGCGGTCGAATGGATCGCGATGATCACCGCCCGGCTTGGGCAGCGCAACAAGGCTGTCCAGGTGCGCCATCGAGATGGGAAGGAGATCAATGCGATTGGCGGCGGACTGCGACTCGATGAACTGTGCGAAAGGGCCGGGAAACTGCAGACGCCCGGCGCGTGTTTGATGGCCATTTCCCAACAGGAGGCCACGCTCAGCATGAGTTCGTTGTCGCCGCGGGAGAGCGCGGCCCGAGCCGTATCGCTCAGGCGGGCCGGGTCCTGGATCATCCAGAGGAAGGCGTGCGTGTCGAGCAGCAGCCTCAATCCGTGTACTCCCCGAACTCGTCGAGCGGAGCGTCGAAATCACTGGAGATGCGAACGAGGCCCTTGGCCGATCCGAGAATACGGTCGGGCTTGCTCTTGGCGTGCGGTGTGCCGTTGGGCTCCGCGATCAGCCTTGCCACGGGCCGGCCATCGCGCGTGATGACCAACTCTTCGCCTTTGGCGAGCGTGTCGAGCAACTGGGCGAGTTGCCGCTGGGCTTCCTCAAGGGAGATGGTCATGTATTCCTGGGGAAATAATAGGGTTCGGCGTTGCCCGGGGAAGCGCGAAGGAATCGATCGTGTTCCGAAGGCCGAACGCCGGGGATTCGCGGGGAGTCAGGCGGGCACGGCGAGCCGCTCGGCGACCGCGGGCATGCGCACGACCACGGGGAGCGTGGCCGGCTGCGGGGTGGGCTCGGCGAGCGTGGAGACCTTGTAGGTGCGCTCGACGCGCGGGCTCACGCGGCAGAGCAGGTCGTGGGTAATCGTCCCGGAGATCGCGGCCATGTCGGGGAGGAAGTTGCGCGAGCCGGGCAGGCGGGAGTAGAGCTCGACCTCGGAGCCGCCGAGCTCGGCGTTGCCCGTCGGCGCGGAGCGCGGCAGGCGGAGATGGGATTCAGGGACGTCGGTGACGTCCACGGTGATCTGGTCCATGCTCACGCGCCCGACGATCGGGGCGTAGACGATCTCCGGCGACAGGAGCGAGTCGGTGGCGCGCTCGCTCACCGTCGGCGAGTAGGCGCGCCCGGTGAAGGCGACCCAGCCGGGGCCGCTCGAGCCCGGGTGCTCGGGGTGGCCGCCGCCGAGGTTGCGCGGCAGGCCGTCGGCGTAGCCGACGGGGATGAGGGCGATGCGGGTGTTGCGGCCGTCGGGGCGCCTCGGGGCCGTCCACGTCGAGCCGTAGCCGACGGGCCAGCCCTCGGGGATGTCCTGGACGTGCACGACGCTGGAGACCCAGCGGACGGCGGGCTCGAGGTTGTCGAGCTCATCGGCGAACTCGAAGGCGGCGCGGTCTTCGACGTCGGCGCCCGCGTAGCCGAGCAGGCACTGGCCGACGCGGACCATGGTGCCGTGGTAGGAGCGCGAGCGGAACATCGCGAGGGTGTTCGCGGCGTGGACGACCATCTCTCCCATGCGTGCGACGGAGCGGTGGCCCTGCTCGACGCCGGACTTGATGCAGGGGCGGACCGACTCGATGAAGTCGCGGAAGCGCCGGGCCTGCTCGCGCGTGAACGCATCGTCGGAGCAGGGGGAGGCGAAGTGGGTCATCAGGCCGGCGAGGCGGATGCGCTGGCTCGCGACGATGCGCTGGATGAGCGTCAGCGATTCGTCGGGGCGCGACCCGCCGCGGGAGAGGCCGGTATCCACCTGGACGTGGATGGGGATCTGCGCGCCCAGGCGAGCGGCGAGGTCGGCGACGGCGGCGAACTGGTCCGGGCCGTGGACGGCGAGGTGGATCCGGCCGGCGATGAGGTGGCGGTAGATCGCGTCGCTGCGATCGATGCCGTAGATCGGCTTGAGGATGAGGATGTGGACGTGGGGGACGCTCTCGGCCAGGGCGCGGGCCTCGTCGAGGGCGTAGACGCCGATCATGTCGATGCCGCCGGCGACGAGCCGCTTGGCGATGCGGACGGCGCCCGCGCCGTAGGCGTCCTGCTTCAGGACGGCGCAGATGTTGACGTGGTGGGGCTTGGCGGGGCGGGCGCTAGTCGCGGGGCCGGGCTCGGTGATGCGACGGACGACGCCGAGGTTGCGTTCGATGGCGCCGAGGTCGATTTCAAGGCGGCTGGAGGGCACGGATGCTCCGAAGGTAGGGGAGGGGGCGGTGCAGGATGACGAACCGACAACGGCGGGCCTGCGATCTCCGGGCCAGTTGCCGTGCAGGGACCGCGGCGAACCGGCCACATCCGGGGTGTCGGGCGGAATTCCCGGCGGAATCCGAGTGCTTGTATCGACCCCCTGCACCCACTACGATCAACTTCCAACCGCCCGCCGGGCGGATGGATTGGCCGAACTCGGGGCCCTTCGGGGTTTCGACTTGGACGCTCCCGGATGGGGCGTCGGGCGGCTGCTCAACCTCGCAATGGACGGTTTTCTTCAGGATCGATTCTTCAGATGACTTCTCGCGGCCGCGGCAAGCGTGATCAACGGACTTCGGCGGACTCTTCTCGTGGGCCGAAGGGCTCATCGGGTGGGCCGCGGCGTGGTCGCAAGCCATCGGGCAAGGCCACGCAGCGCCCGCCGCGGGTCTCTCGTCCGCCGACGATGTCGGACAAGCCGAAGAAGACGGGTACAAGCAAGGCGAAGGTTCCGGAGAAGCGCGCGGCCGCCCAGCGCGGCGCGGGCGGCACACCCCGAAAGGCGGGGGCCGGACGTGGCGAGGGACGCCAGCTGCAAGCCAAGCGACCGCCGGCCGCTCCGGAAGTCGTAAAGCCCGTCCCTCCTGCGCAGGCTCCGGCACGACCGGTGGAGACAAACGCGGGCACGTTCGAGCGCGGGCCGAGTGCGGATCGAGGGCAGCACCGTCAGCAGGGCGCGAGCGCTCCAGCGGCGTCTCATCAGCAGCAGCGACCGCCGCAGCCGGATCACGGACGGCCGCCGGTCCAGCAGCCGCGGGGCGCATTCCAGCAGCCGCAGCATCGCCCGCCGCAGGGTTCGTATCCGCAACCGCCTCGGCCGCAACAGGGCTACGGGCAGCCTCCGCAGCAGCGGCCGATGGGCGGCCAGCGGCCCATGCCGCCGGCCCAGCCGCAACCGTACCGACCATATCCGGCATCCGGGCAGCAGCAGCAGGTTCGGGGTCCGCAACAGCCGGTGCGGTCGGACCGACCGACGCTTCCGCCGCAGGGCCATGAGTCTCGGCGCGATATGCCGGTGGGTGA
>DASZWV010000183.1:0-5825 GCA_035546115.1 Phycisphaerales bacterium | reverse complement strand
GAGCACCCCAAAGACGGCTTCTGCCTGTTCATCCATCCCACGTTCGAGCACCGGCGCGACTTGTGGCCATTGCTGATCGCCTACCACCTGCCGCCCGTGAACTACGGCGATATCGCCGACGCCGCGGATTGTGAGCTCTTCGGGGCCGCGATGCTCGGTCTGGCGGTCGATGATTACTACAGTGTGCTCTGCGACGCGGCCGACTCCATCCCCGCACCGCCCGCTCCTTCGGAAACTCCCTCATGAAGCGATCACACGCCTGGCACCACACGGCTTTCGGCAACGTCGCATGCTGGCTTGGCAGCATCCAGTTCGCCGTGCCCATCCTCATCTTCGTGGCTGTCGCTCTGGGATGGGGAACTTACCTTGAATCCACGCAGAGCGCGCGGGTCGCCAAGTCCGTCGTGTACGGCTCGATGTGGTTCCTGATCCTGATGGGCCTCGTGTGCGTCAGCCTCATCTTCGCGGTCGTGACTCGCTACCCGTGGAAGCGCAAGCACGTGGGCTTCATCATCGTCCACGCCAGCCTCATCGCCCTGATCGTCGGCGGATTCTGGTCCATGTGGGGCCGAATCGAGGGACACATCGGCCTGGACCAGGGCTCGACCACCGGCACGCTCGAGATGGACCAGGAGCGTCTCGAACTCGTCGAGCACGACAATGGCCAGTTCCGCACGCTCGGCGAGATGGAAGCCCCACAGCAGCCCGGCCGCTATTCCATCGGTGGAATGCCGTTCGAAGTCTCCGAGGTCTGGGAGAACGTCCGAGAGGACTTCGAGGTGAAGGACGACGGCGCGGATCCCTATCGCGCCGTTGGCATCCAGTTCGGCCCGATGGCCGAGAGCGCGATGTGGATCGGCGATGAGACCAAGGCCGAGGCACCGACCGTGGACGGCATGAAGATCCGCGTGCTGGCCGACGGCCTGGACTGGACGCCCCCCACCGCTTCCAACGGGACATCCCCCGCGGCCACGCCGGAGTCCGGCTACTTCTTCCTCGTAAACGACAAGCCCGTGCCCCTCGGGGGCGAGGGCCAGCCCGCGTTCCCCGGCTGGACGATCGTCGGCATCAAGCGATTCGCGCACGCCACCGTCTCCGGGAGCGGACTCTCCGAGGAGCCGGGTGAAAAGGACAACCCCGCGATCGAGGTGACCATCACCGACGGCAAGGGGACCACCGAGGTGCACACCGCCTTCGAGAAGTTCCCCGACATGCTGTGGTCCAAGCCCATCGAGGGAACCGCAAAATCAGGCGCCAGACTCGTGGCGATGCACGGCGCGGGCGGCGCCACGCCGCCCGCGGCCTCGGGCGCCGGAGAGGAGCTCCTGGTCGTGTTCGGCAAGCTCCCCGGCATCAAAGTCGGTCACGTCGGACGCGACGGCGTCGCGAAAGTGCTCGAGCATGACGGCACGTTCCCCTGGACCGCCGACTTCGGAGCCCGCAAGGTCATCATCCTGCGCCAGTTCGCCAAGGCTCGCGAGGAATCCAAGTTCGTGCGCGCTCCCGCCGCCGAGGGCACGCGCCCCGCGCTCGTGCTCCGACTCGGCGACTCCGCGGAGCCTCGCGTCCTGGCATGGAAAGCGATGGTGCCGGTCTCGCTCCCCGGGCGCGTCGCCATGCTTCGGTTCCATCCGCGAACCGTGACGCTGCCGTTCGCCCTCCGGCTCGACCAGTTCCGCAAGACCGACTACCCCGGCACCGAGATGGCCATGGCCTACGAGTCGGACGTCACCGTGCAGCCCATGGAAGGCGCCGAACGCCGTGCGACGATCTCGATGAACAACCCGCTGGTGCAGTCCGGCTGGAAGGTCTACCAATCCGGGTTCGTCGGCGCCAATGTCTCGATCTTCAGCGTCATGCGCGACCCCGGCCTCCCCCTCACGTACATCGCCTCGGTCGGCCTTTGTCTTGGCATCCTGATCACGTTCTATGGGCGCGGGCTCACCTGGGGACACCCGGGCGTCCCCGCGCCATTCTCCGGCAAGGAGCATTCCCATGCGACGGTTCCTGTTCGTTCTGATCCTGTCAATGGTGCTTCCGTCAATGGCGTTCGCGGACACGACGCCGAGTTGGACGCGGAAACTGGGAGCTCTGCCGATCCAGGACGGCGGCAGAGTGATGCCCCTGGACACGTACGCGCGTAACCTCGCCGCGCAGCTCACCGGACGCGAGAAGTGGCCAGCCTCCAGCGGCCCGGCCGCGTACGCCGGCAAGCACCCGCTGGAGTTGCTCTGCGACCTTGAGTTCCGCGGCCAGGATCTCGTCCACACGCCGCTCATCCTCGTCGATGCGGCTGCGTTCAAGAAGCAGGTCGGCCTCGACGAGAAGCAGAGGTTCTTCAGTTGCGTGCAGATCGGCGGGTGCAAGGGCATCGAGGACATGCTCGTCGCCTACAACCAGGCCAAGGCGATGAACTCCAAGGTCCAACCGACCCGCGAGCAACGTCTGGCCTTGGACCTGCAGGCATCGCTCGAGCGCGTTTCGTCGTTCGTCGAGGGGCAACCGCTGCCCATCGTCCCCGCGGCGGGCGGAAAGCCGTTCCTGCACGCGGGCCCGAAAGGCGGGGACCCGGGAACGGAGCATGTCGGCGAGGCACTCGCGGCGTTCGGGCGGGCGTACATCGCGAACCAGAATATCGATGCCGCCGCGGATGATCTGGTCAATGCCGTGCACTCTGCGGGCACGCTCGACCCGTCAGCGGCCCGGGCCGTCAACCTTGAGCTCACCTACAACCGGCTCCAGCCCTGGCTCATCGCCTCGATCCTCTACACCCTGGCGTTGATCCTCTTCGGCATCTCCCGCCTGGCCATGCGCACGCCACTGATGATCGCGGGGGCCCTCGCAACGCTCGCGGGCGTGGGCGTCCACATCGCCGGAATCTGCATGCGCATAGCGATTCTCGGCCGCGCACCCGTCAGCAACACCTACGAGGCCCTGCTCTGGATGGGCCTGGTGGCCATCGCCGCCGCGGGGATCGCCCAGTTGATCAATCGCAAGGCGTGGTACTTCGCGGCGGGCCTGGGCGTGGCCCTGCTCTCGGTGCTCTTCGCCAACCTTGTGCCGCTGGAGAGCCAGACCAACTCGCTCCCCGCCGTGCTGCGCAGCAACTACTGGCTCATCATCCACGTTCTCACCATCACCGCGTCGTATGGCGTGCTCGCCGTCGCGTCGATCCTGGGCCACATCTACCTCGTCAAGCAAGTGCTGCTCGCCAAGCGCGGCACGCCCACCGACGAGGGCACGCTCTCCCATCCGCTCATTGCCCAGACCTACCGCGCGATGCAACTCGGTCTCGTGCTGCTCACCGCCGGCACCATCCTCGGCGGCGTCTGGGCGGCCGACTCGTGGGGCCGGTTCTGGGGCTGGGACCCGAAGGAAACCTGGGCGCTTATCAGCATCGTCGTGTACTTCATCATCCTGCACGCGAGGTACCTGCGCTGGCTGCGAGATTTCGGTATGGCCGCCAGCGGCGTCCTCTCGTTCGCTTCCATCGTCTGGACCTTCTATGGCGTCAACTACCTGATGGCCGCGGGCCTGCACTCCTACGGCTTCGGCGCCGGCGGCGGAATGTGGGTCGCTATCTGGGCCATCGCCGAGATCCTGTTCGTCGGCGTGTGCTGGCTCAAGCACCGGTCCATGGTCGCGGCCGCATCCGCCCGCGCCGACACCGCTACCGCGCCTTCGGGGACCGGCTCCGTGCAGCACGCATAGTCGGTCCGAATGAGCAGGGATCCAGCGTTCGTCTCGAGGGGCCGAGCCCTTCGCTCGGCCGCTCGTCGATTGCGCACGTCACCGGCGGGTTGTGCCTTTGCTTGAAACACAAACGCCCGACGCGTCGGCCGGACGCCGGACGAAGCGGGCCACTCGCGAAGGAGCATCAGTTGCCGATGTGCCACTGCGCCGCGTTGGCGCCATTCGCCCACCGTGTCATGTCGTCGAGCGTCCAGAAGTCTCGCAACTCGGCGTGGCCGTCCATGTGCAGCACCGCGGCCTTCGCCGGGTCGTGCCGGTAGTCGAGGTTTCCGAACTGCCCGGGCAGAGCGTCCGGGTTGGCCGCGGGGGGCGAGTCGAGCCAGATGCGCGTACGAATCGAGGGCGGATCGGCGCGGAAAAATCCTGGAACGAGCGCCCCGCCGTCGGGATTCACACCGTGGCATGACGCGAACGCGATGAGTCGGTCGGAGCGGATGACCTGATCCATGCGGACGATGTAGAACAAGCCGAAGTTCCGAAGGGCTACGGCATTAAACCCCTGGCGATCGGCATCGCCGCCGATGAACGCGCTGTTGAGCCCGAACGACGGAGAAAGGCTGACGACGTAGTTGAAGTCCGCCCGCTGGAGGTACCGCCTCAGGGTCTTCTCGTCTTTGTAAAGACCGCCGAAGTCGTAGTTCATGTAGGGCGCGATGCGCCAGGGATATCGCTGAGCCTGCACCCCCAGCACCGGCTCGCCCGCATCGTCCAGCACCTCGAGCGTCTTGGTCCCCGGCGGCGGCGAGGGGCTGGTCCACTCGGGCGGGCAATAGCCGGGCATCAGTTCGCCGCGTGCGTCGTCCGCGTAGAGGGCATAGGCGGTCATCAAGTGCTGCCCGGCCGACAACTCCCGGACGGTGTTGGTCGAACGCCTGGCCTTGCCCAGGGCCGGCAACAGGATTGCGACGAGCACCGCGATGATCGCAATGACTACGAGCAACTCAATGAGTGTAAACCCGCTCCTCTGATGACCGCGCCCAGCATTCCAGCTCTGGGAACGGTCGCGATTCGCGTTCTCGACCATGAGATTGCCGGCCTCTACCCGGACTTTGCCTTGTAATCGATCGCTCACGGGCTGGGGAAAGTTTCTCACACTAAACTCCACGGTCCGCTGGGCCCGGCGCAAAGACCGAGCACGGATGTCTACGGTTGATCGTATCACGGAGCGTCGGACTGCAAAGAAGAGGCCAGAAATGAATCCCTCCAAACTGGTGAGAACCTCAATGGCCGCGATCGGCCTGTCGGTTTTCGCGGCACACGCCCTTGGAACCCCTGTCTCCGCCTCGCTGTCCACCCCTTCGATCGACCGGTGGATGTACGTTTTCAATCAATCCCCCGGTTTGGAGACCGAGGCACGGGTGTTTTCACCCTACCCCTATCCGATCGGCTATTTTGACAATCGTGACGGCCAGTTCCTGGTCGCCTGGGACACGGCCGACTCCGGCATCCCCGCCGGCCAGCCGCTGGACCACTACCGCGTGCTCAGCGCCACGGTCACGGTGCGCGTGAGCGGCAACAACTACTTCCAGTATGATCCAACCTACGACTCGTACCTCACCTATCCCCCCAGCCCGCCCGGATTCGATCCCCCCTACCCACCCGCCGCGCTGCCCGACTCCGATCCCGGGCGGCCGCTGGAGATGTTCGTGTGCGGCTACCGAAATGGGTTCGTCGCCGGACCGAACGCCGGGCCGGGAGAGACCGTGTTCACACAGACGGGCCCCTACGCGATCGGCACGGCGTTTCCAAGCGTCGAAAAGCGAAACGTCTTTCCCGCCCAGTACGACTCGAATCTGACGCTCATCGACGTGTCCAACAACGTCGACTACGGCTTCGAGGCCCGTCCCATCGCCATCGGCACCGCGCGCACCAACGCCGAGCAACCGGTGAGCGTCGCTCCGGGCGACTATGTTCCCATCAACACAGACATGGAGTTCTCGATCAACATCCACCAGCGCGAGGTCATCGACGCGATGCGCTCCGGCCTCTCGCAGGGACGCGTCGAGTTCCTGATCACCTCCCTCGCCCTGACCACCCAGGCGTCTTCCATCGTGCCTCGCTTCTACACCCGG
>DASZWV010000182.1:0-15724 GCA_035546115.1 Phycisphaerales bacterium | reverse complement strand
CAGGTCAGCGCCCGCACCGCCGCCATCATCAAGGTCAAGGGCGCCCGCGAGGCCACCGCCCAGGTCGAGCGCATGAAGGCCCAGCTCGACCGCGAGTCCGCCAAGCTCACCTCCCGCGGCACCGCCCCCCACCCCCTCATGGCCGCCGAGATCGAGAACTACGCCCACCAGGCCAGCGTCTTGCTCGCCGGCCCCGTCACCGATTCCCCCGCCGCCCCGCTGAGCAGCATCGGCATGCGCCAGGTCACCTACCGCGCCCGCGCCATCAACCAGGACCCGCTCTCCCTCCTGAACTGGCTGAACATCGTCCAGCAGAACTCGCCGACCACGGGCCTGGAGATCCTCGAGACCCGCTTCACTCCCGGCGCCGGCACCGCCAACAACACCCCCGGCTGGAACATCGACGCGCAGTTCACCCGCTGGGAGAAGACCCGATAGCCCACCCGTGCCGCAACCAACGGCCTTCCTTCTGATACCTTCTCTTGAACATGCACACGAAGACCACGCTCACACTCGCTCCGTTCATTCTCGCGGGCGCACTCTCGCTCTGCGGATGCCGCCACAACACCATCCGACCCGTCGAGGGCGCCGAAACCCCGGCCATGATCGCCGCGCAGCGCGAGAAGGCCCTCTCGCTCACCCAGCAGGGCCAGCGCTACGAGCAGGCCGGCCGATACACCCAGGCCGAGGACTGCTACCGCAAGGCCATCGACGCCTACCGGGAGATGGCCCCCGCCTGGAACTCTCTCGGCCAGATGCTCGACCGCAAGGGCGACAAGCTCGCCGCCGCCGAGGCCTTCAAGACCGCCTCCGAAATCGAGCCCAAGGATCCCGTTTCCCTCACCAACCTCGGCGTTCTCTGGGAGAGCATCGGCTACGTCGACGACGCCAAGCACTGGTACGAAGAGGCCCTGAAGCGCGACGAGAACCACCTCCCCGCCCTCCGACGACTCCTCGTCGTCGAGGACATCCGAAACCACCCCGACGAGCTCACCCTCGAGCACATCCGCCGCGCCCTGCTCGTCGAGAAGGACCCCTTCTGGATCGAGAAGTTCCAGCGAGCCCGCGGCCGCTTCGAGCAGATGCTCTCCGACTACAAGAACGACGCCATGTCCCGCCCGGACCTCCTGACCCACCCCGCCGCCACGCCGCCGGGCACCGCCCCGGGAACCACTCCCCCAGCAGCCACTCCGCCGGCGGCCACTCCCCCGGCGACCCCCGGTGCCGCGCCGTCGAATGCCGAGCCGCCCAGGTGACTGCTGGAAACCCCGCCGCCTCAACCGCGGGGGGCTCCTTTTGGCGGCGATCATGCATTCCCGGTGTAAACTTCCATTCCGCCCCGGCCATTCCCCGGCCGCGTGCGTATTGGTTCGGGCGGTGTTCAGCCGCCCCGACTTCTCGCCGATGCTGACACTTCGCCGATCCTCACCCACCCGGGTGCTCATAAGGGCCTGATATGTTCAGCCGCAGATCCGCTTGTCTGCTCGCCGTCCTCGGGTGCGCCATCGGCGCAGGCGCCGCCCGCGCCCAGGACTCGGTCTCCACCGCCGGCGGCCTTCCCGGCGACGCACCCGATGCCTACCAGAACACCTCCGGCGACACCCGCCAGCAGCTCGCGTTCGTCGTCGATCTCACCCCGAAGTCCTCGTCATGGGGCGGCCAGTTCGCCCTCGGCCCCGCCGTCAAGGCCAGCAAGTCCAACGCCGGCGGCTACTTCGACCAGCTCATCGGCGCCCAGTGCCTCTCCGCCCGCTTCCTCGGCAACGCACCGTTCTCGTCCGCGGGTTCGTACAGCCTCTGGTCCGGCGCGCCCGGCGCGGGCGTGAACCCCCCGCAGAACTCCACGCCCGCGCAGACCATCGGCGGCGCTGGCCGCTTCGGACAGCGCTTCGGCCTCGCCTTCATGGAGTTCGGCGCGGGCCTCGACGGCGTCTTCGGCTCCGGCGACGACGAGAACTCCCTCATCGGCGCCCTCATTGACTTCCAGTTCCGCCAGCCCAATCGCCTGTTCGTCAACCGCATTGTCGCCGACACGAACAAGAGCACCCCGAGCGCTTCCGGCACCGCCTCCTTCGGCATCGGCGGCATCGACGAGTCCGGCAACCTCCACGCCTATGCCGACGGCTACTCCATGGTCGTCTCCACGCGCCTGCAGACCCGCGCCCTCATCCGCACCAAGCTCGCCGCCCGCAACCCGCTCGCGGTCAACCAGATCCAGGGCTCCGGCTCGTTCGTCATCGCCGGGGACTCCGCCGCCGTGGACTCCGTCCGCACGAACATCGTCATGCAGACCGTTCCCGGCATCATCTCCGCCAACCTCCCCGGCGGCGCCGGCCGCCCCGTCCTCCTCTCCACCGATCTCGTCAACAACTTCATCTACGAGTCCGGCGCGAACACCACCTCCACCAGCACCACCTACCTCGGCTCGACGCAGGGCCCGCGCGGCTCGATCTCCTTCATCCCGCAGGTCTACGCCCCGGTTGCGAGCGCCTCCCCCGCCGGCACGGCCGCGACGCTCGCCCGCACCGACTCCAACACCAGGACCCGCGCCATCCAGGTCTTCGGGGTCTCCACCACGGGCTCGGTCGGCACGCCGGTGAACCTGACCCTGCCGGCCTCCGCCGGTTCGCTCGTGGACGCCGATGACGCCTTCTCCCCCGGCGCTTCCTTCAGCCCCATCACCGACCACGAGTTCACCAACTACGCCTCGCAGGCCTCGTTCCGCGGCGGGTCCAGCCAGGTCGCGATGACCCAGCTGGCCGGCGGTGATCTGCTCGTCGCCGCCACCGTCGCCGCAAACGGCGGCGGCAGCGCCGTCCCGCAGACCCAGGACAACTACATCGCCGTCGCCCGCCTCCCCGCCGCGGGCGGCTCGCCCGTGTGGACCATCGCCGCCCACACCGGCGCAAACGGCTTCGCCGGCTCGGGCGCGGGCGTCGCCAGCAAGACCATCTACGGGCGCGCCGGCGCGAACGACCCGCTCACACCCATCGGCCGGCTTGCGAAGTATTCCGAGGTCTACGGCGCGGCCTCCACCGGCCCCTCCATCTCCAGCCCCGCCTTCGACCGCGCGGGCAACATCTACTTCATCGCCGGGGTCGGCCTCACCGGCGCGAGCACCACCTTCACCACCGGCCTGCTCCGCGCCAACTTCAACCCATCCACCAATGCGTACCAGCTCGAGCTCATCGCCGGCGTCGGCGACGTCGTCGCGGGCGCCAACTCCGGCAAGAACTACCAGATCCAGTTTCTCGGCGTCGCCGATGCCGACAGCGTCGATTCCGGCTCGATTTTCTCGAACAGCACCGTGCAGGATTCCATCGCCGGCGCGAACGCCGCCGCCGCGCCCTACGCCAGCCCGCTCTCCCTCGGCGCACTCGTCTTCCGCGCCAAAATCGTCTACGACATGAACGATGACGGCATCTACGCCGACCCCAGCGGCGCCGGCTCGGGCTCCACCAGCCCCGACCAGGCGTACAACGTCGCCATGGTCCTCATGCCCCGCATCCCCAGGGGCGACTTCAACCGCGACCAGCTTGTGCAGGTCGCCGACATCTTCGCCTTCCTCAACACCTGGTTCGCCTCCAGTCCCGGCGCGGATTGGAACGGCGACGGCACGGTCACTGTGCAGGACATCTTCGAGTTCCTCAACGACTGGTTCACCGGCGGCTGAGTCGCACCCACGCGATGCAAGAAGGGAGCCCTGAGCGCAAGCTCAGGACGAAAACCCCACGCGCTCCAAGAACGCAACGGATCTTCGAACGCATCATCGACAGCCTTCGATCCGCCCGCCATCTCAAGCGCAAACGAACCACCAGCAATTGAGGTTGGCACTGGCGGCTCGCCCGCCAGTGGTAAGCGGCAAGGATCGCAACGCACACAGCCCATAGCGCACGTCACGGCAAGAGTGCCGCCGGTTCGCCGCGCCGACCGGCCAACAACCCCGATCTCAGCCCTCATCACTCCCTTCGTCCCCGTCCCCGCCTCCCGGCCTCTTCCACCCAACCTCCGCATCCTTCTCCAGCGCCGTCGCCGCCTGCCGCATGCACCGCAGACAGACGCGCTTGCCCTCGTTCACCGGGCTCTCCCATTGCGGCTGCGACCGCGCCTCCAGGCACATCGTGCACTGCTTGCCCTTGTTCTCCGCGCCCTCGCCGTGCAGCACGACCGCGGCATACGCCGCGCTCAGGCACTTCAGGCAGATCAGCGACCCCTGGTGCCCCTCCACCATGATCTCCGTCCCCTCAAGATCCCACACGCGCGAGCAGAAGTCGCATGAGCTCTCGATCACTTCGCCCCGCGGATTGGTCTTGTGCATCCTTCAACCCTCCCCCTTCGCGCCCTTCGTTCCCCCCTTGTTCCCTTCGCGGTCTGTCCTGGTCCCATTGACCTCGGGCCGCGACACCATCTGGTTCGCCACCAGCCCCTGGTAGATCGTGCACCGCCCCAGCAACTCCGCGTGCGTCCCCTTGTCCACGATCTTTCCCCCATCCATCACCACGATCGCATCCGCCGCGATCACCGTGCTCAGCCGGTGCGCCACGATCAGGCACGTCCGTCCGCGATGCTGAGCGTGCCCGTGCGTGCCGTTCAGTTTCGCCCCATCCGCTCCGACCTTCGCCTCGACCTTCACCGCCTGCGCCCCATTATCCACGCTCGCCGCGCCCGTCTTCTCGCCGGTTTCCTCGGCCTTCTCGGCCTTCGCATCGCCGCGCGCACCCACGAACTCCGCCACGGCCTCCGCGATCTTCGCCTCGCTCTCGGCGTCGATCATGCTCGTCGCCTCATCCAGGATCAGAATCGCCGGATCGCGCAGGATCGCCCGGGCGATCGCCAGCCGCTGCTTCTGCCCGCCGCTCAGCCCGCTCCCGCCCTCGCCCACGCGATACTCGTACCCGCCCGGCTTCTGCAGGATGAACTCCTCCGCCCGCGCCCTGCGCGCCGCATCCCGGATCTTCTCCGGGGTCACGTCGCTCGCCCCGTACGCGATGTTCTCCGCCAGCGTTCCCGTGAAGAGCACCGTCTCCTGCGTCACCACGCCGATCTGCTCGCGCAAGGACCGCACCGCGAACCGCCGCACATCGTTCCCGTCCACCAGCACCAATCCCGCATCCGGATCGAACAGGCGCGGGATCAGGCTCAGGAGCGTCGTCTTGCCGCACCCGTTGGGCCCGACGAACGCCACCGTCTTCCCATGCTCGATCGTGAGGCTCACGCCGTCCAGCGCCGCCCGATCCGCCCCGGGATACGTGAGCCGCACATCCTCGAAGGTGATCCCCTTCGCGTGCCGCCCCATCTTCGGCAGCTTCGCATCGTGGCCGGGCTCGGGCGTCATCGCCATCAGCTCGTCCAGCCGCACCGCCGCGGCGCCGGCCTGCTGCACATCGTTCCAGAACCCCGTGAGCGGCTTGAGCGTCGCCGCGGCCACCGCCAGCAGCCCCAGCACCAGCAGCGAGTTCGCCCGATCCACGTTCAACTGCAGGATGTAGTACACCGCCACCAGCGCCACCGCCCCCAGCATGATCATCGACACCGTCTCCACCAGCGGGCTCGCAAGGGCCCGCGCCGTCCGCACCCGGAACTCCTGGGCCACCACCTGCTTGTTCATCCGGTGGAACCGCCCCGCCTCCGAGCGCTCGCTCGTGTGCACCTTCACCACCCGCAGCCCGCTCATCACCTCGCTCGCCGAGCGATACAGCCCGGCCTGCCCCTCCAGCGCCCGCTTGCTCGCACGCCGGATCCGCTTGCCCAGCTTCCGGATGATGATCCCCACCAGCGGCGCCGCCACCATCGCCCCCCCCGCCAGCTTCCAGTTCAGATAGAACGCCGCTCCGGTCACCGCCAGCCCCTTGGTCGCCTGCGCCACCACGCGGCTCAGCAGCGCGTTGAAGCCCTGGCCGAGCGTCGCCGTGTCGTACACGATCCGGCTCACCAGATCGCTCGGCCCCTTGCCCACCACCGTCTTCAGCGGCAGGTGCACCGCCCGGTGGAATGCCTCCCGCCGGATGTTCGCGATCGTCCGGCTGATCACGGTCAGCGACAGATACGCGTGCAGAAAGTTGCACGCCGCGCCGAGCACCGTCAGCACGCCAAGCCCGATCACGATCCAAAGCACGGCATCGAACGGGCGCACCGGCAGCTGCGCGATCACACTCTCCGGCACGCGCGGCGCCCACGCCGGGAGCTTCTCGTTGAGGTCCCCCGCCAGCATCGCCAGCGTTTTTTCCTTCCCCAGGATGTTGTCCAGGACCGGCTTCACCCCCAGCAGCCCCGCGCCCAGCCCGCCCGCCGACAGACCCGCGAACACCATCGCCGCCGCCACCTGCCAGCGGTACCGCAGCATCCTCCTCGCATAACGCCAAAACGGGTCGCTCATCTGCGTTCCGGGCTCGGCCGACGTGATTCGCCGGCTCCTTCAATCATCCCCGACGCTCTCGCCGGGTTTCACTAACCATTTTCCAACGACCCCCGCCCGCATCTCAGATCACTCGTACGCTCTTGTCGGTTGAGGTATTTCCCTCATCGCCCGTTCACCCGAAACTCACCCCATCGGCTTATCGTAGCGACTCCCGTCCACTTGACGGTTTTCCCAGATTCTGTCATCATCCACCGCCCATCCGGGCGAAAACTGAGACTGGCATGCGGAGCACGCCCAGGGTCACTTTCATCATCCCCTGCTTCAACCATGGAAGGTTTGTCGCAGAGGCCGCGCGCTCGGCACTCGCCCAACGGGCCGCCGACGTCCGCGTCATCATCATCAACGACGGCTCCTCCGACGGCTCCACACCCGCCGCGTGCGATGCCTGCGCCCTGCTCAGCCCCGCCGTGCAGGTCATCCACCAGCCGAACCGCGGCCTGCCCGCCGCCCGAAACGCCGGCGCCGCCATCTCGCGCACCAACAACTGGGCCGACTACCTCGTCTTCCTCGACGCCGACGACTACCTCGAGCCCTCCTTCGTCTCCCGCCTCCACCGCGCCATCGAGTCCGACAACGCCCCGGAAGTCTCCCACGCCTACTGCCAGGAGCGCCTCGTCGATCAGGCGTCCGGCGTCTGGCGCGTTCCCGAGTGGGACCCCACCCTTCTGCTCATCACCAACCTCCACCCCGTCACCGCCCTCATCCGGCGCGACTGCTTCGAGGCCGTCGGCGGCTTCGACGAGTCCTTCCGCAGCGGCTACGAAGACTGGGACCTGTGGCTCCGCTTCGCCGAGCGCTCCTGGCGCGGCGTGCGAGTCCGCGAGCCGCTGTTCAACTGGCGCCGCCACTCTCCGACCACCCTCGTCATGGAGGCCACCAAGCGCCACGCCGACCTGTTCGCCCAGATCGTCGATCGCCACCCCGCCCTCTACGGCAAGGACCCCCGCCGCCTCATCGAACTCTCCAACACCCTGCTCCGGCGCGCCGACGCCAACTGGCTCGACGAGAACGGCGACGCCATCTTCATCCGCGACCTCCGCGCCCGCAACTGCGAGCTCTTCGACGAGCTCCAGGCCTCCACGGCCGAGAACGCCCGCCTCCACGCGGCGCTGCACGCCCTCGAGCAGCGCCCGGCCCTTCGCGCCGCCCGCCTCGCCGGCCGCGCCCTCGACGGCGTGGCCCGCCTCGCCTCCGCGCCCGCCCGCGCCATCGCCCGCTGGACGCGCAGGGCCCTCTGAACCCCGCAGATGTGAATCTTCCGTTGCCACGCAACGTCCCGCATCCGGTTATTGCTTGAGATCCGTCCCCCGAGTCCGATGAGCCGTATGAGTCCGGTCGCGGGGAGGGGGGATGGGGTGATTTGGAGTGCCCAGCCCCGATGGCATCGACCAAGAGCAAGGAAGCCCGCGCCGCGGCCACCGCCGCCAGAGAGTCCGCTTCCTCCCAGACCGCATCGTCGAAGTCCGCCCCGGTCCAGCACGCCCCCGCGCTGACCGAGCAGGATCTCAAGCACTTCGTCCTTGACACCAACGTGCTCCTGCACAACCCGAACGCCCCGTTCGTGTTCAAGGAGCACCACGTCATCATCCCCTTCGCCGTCATCGAAGAGCTCGACAAGCTCAAGCGATCCAACGACGACGTCGGGCGCAACGCCCGCGAGTGCATCCGCCACCTCGACCGCCTGCGCTCGCAGGGCCGGCTCATCGACGGCGTGAAGTGGGGCGAGCACAGCCCCGTCGCCGGGCAGGCGGCCAGCTCCACGGGCCAGACCGGCGATGTCCGCATCGACGTCGCCGAGCACACGCGCCCCAGCGTCCTCGCCGAGGACTCCCCGGACAACCGCATCATCGCGGTCGCCTGGGCCCTGCACTCGGCGGGCAAGCGGACCGTGTTCGTCTCCAAGGACCTCAACGCCCGCATCAAGTCCGACGCCCTCGGCATCCGCACGGAGGACTTCGAGAACCAGAAGGTCGACGCCGAGCGCCTGTACACCGGGTTCCTCTCCGCCACGCTCGAGGGGGCCCTGATCGACGAGCTGTACGCCGAGCGCATGCTCGCCGTCGAGCGCGTCAAGGACTCCCTGAAGTTCACCGACGAGCAGGGCGTGGTGACCGAGCAGCCCGTCGTCTCCAACCAGTTCATCATCCTGCGCGACTCCACCGACGAGGGCCACACCGGCCTGGCGCGCCGCCTGGCCGACACCGACCACCTCATCCCCGTCAACCAGCCGCGCAAGCCGATCTACGGCATCCTGCCGCGCAATGTCGGCCAGACCATGGCCATGGACCTGCTCATGGACGACGAGGTCCGCCTGGTCACCCTGCTCGGCAGCGCGGGCACGGGCAAGACGCTGCTCGCGGTCGCGGCCGGCATGGCCAAGACCTTCAACGAGGAGCGCTACGAGAAGCTCCTCGTCGCCCGGCCGATCATGCCCCTCGGGCGCGACATCGGCTATCTGCCGGGCGACAAGGACGAGAAGCTCGCCGCGTGGATGCAGCCCATCTTCGACAACCTCACCTACCTCATGTCGGCCCGCGGCACATCCATGCAGATGGGCGGGAGCGGGGCGAGCGACTCGCAGTCCTCGGAGATGAAGATCCGCAAGCTCATGGCCGACGGCAAGCTCGTGCTGGAGCCGCTGACGTACATCCGCGGCCGGAGCATCCCGCACCAGTTCATGATCGTCGATGAGGCCCAGAACCTCACGCCCCACGAGATCAAGACGATCGTCAGCCGCGTCGGCGAAGGCACGAAGGTGATCCTCACCGGCGACATCCAGCAGATCGACAACCCCTACCTCGACCAGTCGTCCAACGGCCTGAGCTACCTCATCGAGAAGATGAAGGGCCTGAGCGTCGTCGGGCACGTCACGCTGACCAAGAGCGAGCGGAGCGAACTGGCGAGCCTGGCGGCGGAGCTGCTTTGATCATCGCGCCGGCGGGGCGAAGGCAAGAATGCGTGTGCGCGGGAGTCGTTCGCCGCCGCTTCACCCCGGGCCACGTTCGCGCGCCCGTCCGGGGCGACGGCAAAGAACCTCTCGCTTGGTGGATAGGGTCCCGCGGAGCCGGGCAGTCGATCCGGCCCCCTCGTGAGGCAGCCGCGCACCCCCGCCTTTCGCAACCCCACCCCTCCCCGCTGCGGATCGTCTTCCGGCCCGCGTTTGGGCCACGCTTTGCCGGGTTTGAGCACCGATAACGTGTCCCTACCCTTTCCCTGCTGGGGCTCTGAGCCGGCGGTCTTCACCGGGCCGGCGGGTGGGCCGATGTTTTCAGGAAGGTCCGTTTTTTGGCGATGGATCGCCGCGCTTTGACCGGGATCCGTCGCGTTCTGTGCTTGGAGGCTCATCATGCGTGGTTTGAACAGCGTGGCTGGTGGATGCGTGTGCGCTCGCTTGTCTCGCGGCCTGGTTCGGCCGGGGGTGCTGGTCGCCTGTGCGCTGGGCTTGGGGGTGATCGGGATGAGCGTCGGCGCGCCGTGTGCGCAGGGTGCGGAGGGGCCGACGATCCTGTCCGGGGGCGAGTTTCACCAGGACCTGTATCTGGAGCTCTACGGCAAGCCGTGCACTGGGACGGTGGATCTGCAGGTGCGGATGTTCGACGCCCCGGAGGGCGGGAACCAGCTCGGGCCGACGGTGTCGCTGAGCAACGTGAAGGCGACGAACGGGTTTGCGCGGGTGCGGCTCGCGTTCGGGCCAACGAAGTTTGATGGTCGGCATCGATATCTCGAGGTCGCCGTCAAGCAGCGGACGTTCTTCAAGGATGGGTACACGGTCTTCGGGCCGCGGCAGGAAGTGAGCATCGCGGGCATGGCGCAGTATGCCTCGGTGGCGAAGGTCGCGCTGAACGCGGTGGCGGGCGCGCCCGGTCCGCAGGGCCCGGCGGGACCGCAGGGGCCGGTGGGGCCGGCGGGACCGGAAGGGCCGCAGGGACCGCAGGGGATCCAGGGGCCGATCGGGCCGTCGGGCGGTCCGCCCGGGCCGACGGGTCCGCAGGGACCGGAAGGGCCGCAGGGTCCGCAGGGGCCGGCGGGTCCGCAGGGCGATGCGGGGACGCCGGGCGTGAACTTCAACGGGGTGCGCATCGCGACGCTTCGGACGGGGATCATGGACACGGGGCCGGCGTTCCGGTTCACGTTCCCGGCGCAGAGCACGCCGGGGGATGCGGCGTTTGACGGCGACTGCCTGTTCGTGCCGGAGGTGACGTCGGGGAAGATCATGCAGATCCGGGCGCGGACGGGGACGCAGATCCGGAACATCAACCTGCAGAACAGCTTCGCGTTTCCGACGAGCGCGGCGTACGACGGGACGCGGGTGTGGGTGGCCGCGAACCTGGGCGTGTATCGCGTGAACCCGGAGGATGGGACGTACGAGCTCTTGAGCGTGGGCGGGCTGAACCGGGCGGTGGCGGTGAGCAACGGGTACGTGTACGTGGCGAGCAACTCGATGTCGTCGCTGTACGCGGTGCCGATCAACACGGCCGATGGCACGCCGACGCGCACGTGGGTGCTGGCATCGGTGGGCGGGGTTGCGCCGGATGAGAACGGGGGCGTGTGGGCGAGCTCGACGTCGACGAACACGGTGTACCGGTTCTCGGCGGGGTCGGCGAACGCGACATCGACGAAGAACCTGTCGGGCCCGCCGCGGCGCGTGGTGCTGGCCAACGGGACGGTGTACGTGTCGGACAACACGGCGGCGAAGATCTACTCGTTCGCGGCCGATGGCACGGGTTCGATCACGACGACGAGCGTGGGGACGGCGGCGGCGACGGCGATGGTGTACGACGGGACGTACCTGTGGACGGCGCAGCAGAACGGCGTGATCACGGCGTGGACGCTTCCGGGGCTGACGCAGGCGGCGACGTTCACGGCGGAGACGGGGACGGACGGGATGGTGTTCGACGGGCGGAACGTGTGGATCAGCAACGGCGCGGGGCAGTGGATCGACAAGCGGTAGGGATGTTCGATGTACGATGTGGGATGTACGTCACTTCGGTATTTCGTGCACGATGACCATGCTGCTCGGGACGAACGGGTACTCCATGCGCACGCGGTAGACGTCGAAGGCGCTCGGGTCCCATGACAGGCGGTTGAAGATGTAGCGGAGGAGCTTGGCGTAGCGGGGGACCTCGGGCGTCTGGGCCGTGTCGATGCCGCGCCCGAGGTGCTCTATGCGCTCGGTGACGGCGCGGCGGTAGCGGGGGCGCTCCTCGCGGCGGCGCATGGCCTCGCCCATGACGTCGCAGTAGACGTCGAGGGTGGGGGCCAGGGGGCCGTAGAGATCGTGGTGGACGATGTAGTCGGAGATGACGACCTCGCAGGGGGTGCGGATGCGGGTGACCATCTGGGCGAGCTCATCGCCGGGGACGGGCTTGCGCGGGTTGGTCTGGCGCATGACCTCGCCGGCGGTGACGGTGATGGCGCCGGTGCTGCCGACGGGGCCCTCGCCCAGGGTGTCCTCGACGAAGCCGCGCTCGCCGAGGACGCGCCGGAACTCCGGGAGCGGCGAGGTGCAGAACTCGGGGATGAGGGGCATCTCGCCGGGGCTGACCGAGTCGTCGAGGGTCTCGACGCCGCCGGGGTGGAGGAAGACGCCGCCGGAGTCGGTGCAGGCGGCGCGGCCGATGACGACGGGCGCGCCCGCGCGGATGCGGCGGAGGTCCACGAGGGAGCGGAGGGAGGCGCCGTCGACCATGTCGGCGTTGGCGGAGGGGGCGGCGATGAAGGTCTGCACCTGGGCGCGGGCCTGCACGCCGACGAAGTAGCCATTGGAGCGGAAGGCGGCGCGGCGGAGGGCGATCTCGGTGCTCTCGTCGGGCTCGGGGCCGGCGGCCGAGAGCATCATCTCGAAGGAGGCCCGGTCGCCGGCGTGGGTGCGGACGACGTCCTCGAACTCGGCGGAGGCGTCGCGGAGGTCGGTGATGAGGTCGGCGGGCCCGCCGCGATCTTCGGCGGCCCGGAGGAGGATGCCCATGGCCTGGGGGCCGAGGACGAAGCGGCCGCCGGCGAGGCGGTCGCGCTCGCGGACGAGACGGAAGACCTTCCAGGCCAGGTTCTTATCGACGGAGAGGGAGGAGGCGAGTTCGGGGGCGGCACGGGGTGCGCCGGGGAGGGCTTCGAGGAGGGCGGCGGTGGCGGCCTGGACATGGGAGACGGCGCGGTGGACGGCATCCTCGAAGCCGAGCGGCGGGGTGGGGACCTGGAGGGCCTTGTTTGGTTTCTGAGTGGTCGCCATGGGCGTCAGAGAGTCTACCTGATCCTACGGGTGGATGAGCGAGGGGCCACGATTTTCTTGCCAAATATCTTTATGGAAACACAAAAAGATTTCCCTTTGGTGAGAAACCTGTCATACTTTTCGGCCGAAGGGTCATCCAAGACAGTCTGGAAGGCCCTGCTGGGCGCACGCCTCATTCACTGGAAAGACACCATGTCCATGCTCACTCGATGCTCGGTCGGATCTGCGGCGGCGATTCTCGCGGTTGCGTGGCTGCCGTCGGCGGCGCTGGCGCAGGCGACGGACCTGTGCGAGGATGCCCCGGTGGTTCAGGAGGGGACGTTTCAGACGCCGTTCTTCGGCGCGGCGGGGGAGGGGTTTGTGGCGCCGTGCGAGCCGTTCGGGACGGATGGAACGGCGCCGGATGTGTGGCTGGACTATGTGCCGGCGATGAGCGGGACGGCGATCTTCAACACGTGCGGGCTGACGTCCAACGACACGACGATCACGGTGCTGGACGGGTGCCCGAGCGCGGGGGGCAGCGTGCTGGGATGCAACGACGACTACGCGATCGCGTGCTCGACGCTGAGCCTGCCGGTGGTGGCGGGGCAGCACTACAAGGTGCGGATCGCGAAGCTGAACTTCGGGCCGCCGGGGCTGAACCCGCGGGTGAGCATCGACTTCGTGCCGCCGTGCACGGCGCAGCCGGGCGCGCCGGTAAACGACTGCTGCGCGAGCGCGACGGCGATCACGCCGTCGATGGTGGGGGTGGACACGACGGGCGCGACGCGCGACTACGCGGGAGAGTGCGGGCTCGGGAGCCCGTACCCGGATGTGTGGTACTCGTTCACGCCGAGCGAGACGGGGAACTACCGGATCAAGCAGGCCTCGACGGCGGACCGGCTGGACTACGTGATCATGACGGGCGGGTGCGCGAGCCCGACGGTGGTGGTCTGCCGCGCCAGCGTGGAGACGAACATCGACCAGGTGGTCTTCCAAGCGGATGCGGGGACGGAGTATCTGATCCGGGTGACGGGCCGGGACCAGCCGGAGGTGGTCAGCGCGTTCACGCTGGAGGCGGTGTCGCCGCCGGCGAACGACGACTGCGACACGGCGCAGCCGATCAGCGGGTTCGGGCAGTTCGACTTTGATTCGACGCTGGCGAACTCGAGCGGGCCGGACGATGGGACGCAGTGCGCGACGTTCGGGAACGGGAACATGACGCACGACGTGTGGTTCCTCTGGTCGGGGCAGACGCCGCCCGGGGAGGATGTGGAGGTGACGCTGTGCGGGGGCTCGCCGCTGGACACGAAGATGAGCGTGTACGTGGCGGGGTGCAGCGGGCCGACGCCGCTGTCGCCGGTGGTGGCGTGCAACGACGACTATTGCCTGGGGATCCAGACGCTCGAGCCGCTGGTGTCGCGGGTGGTGTTCCGGCCGGCGCAGGGCCTGTCGTACCTGATCCGCATCGGGCAGTTCCCGAACCCGCAGTTTGACGTCGCGGGCGCGCCGGGGTTCTTCACGATCAACCACATCGCCGAGTGCCACGTGGACATGCCCGCGGGGGCGACGCTCGAGCCGGAGGCGTGCGGGGAGGACACCAACGGCGGGTGCTTCTCGCCGACGCTCTCGTACACGGCGCTTGCGTGCGGGACGACGACGATCTACGGGACGGCGCCCGCGGGCGACCAGGACTGGTTCGAGTTCACCACGCCGGTGGACACGAACGTGACGGTGGCGTTCCAGAGCGAGTTCGCGGGCGAGTGCGACCTGCTGGATGCGACGTGCCCGCCGGGGCCGTTCGCCATCGACCTGCTGCGGCGGAACGACGGGTGCGCGGAGTTCGCGACGCCGGACTTCACGGACCCGATCGCGGCGGGGACGTACCACATCGCGGTGGTGAACTACGACGCGTTCGCGACGTGCGACTACCACTCGCACTACGTGCTGACGGTGAGCGTGGAGCGGTGCGCGCCGCTGGGGCGGTGCTGCACGGGCGGGGCGTGCACGGTGGTGACGCAGGCGGCGTGCGAGGGCGGTGGAGGCGCGTACGCGGGCGACGACACGACGTGCCCGGCCGTCGAGGGGCACTACACGGACTCGGCGACCGCGGGCGCCCTGGAGGACATCTCCGCGACGGGGACGGCGCTGGACGCCTGCGGGGACAACTGCGGGCAGAGCGACGTGCCCATCGGCTTCACGTTCAACTACTTCGGGACGCCGCTGACAACGGTGGACATCTCGACCAACGGGTTCCTGACGTTCGACCCGGACTTCTTCCTCGGCTCGCCGTACAACTCGGATGTGCCCGGGTTCCTGCCGCACCGGCTGATCTGCGCGTTGTGGCAGGACTACGACACGGATGCGACGACGGGCGCCGGGCAGGTGCGGTACCAGACGCTGGGGAGCGCGCCGAACCGGCGGTTCGTGGTGGAGTGGATCGGGCTCAAGACGCAGGACGTGGATGAGACATCGTCGACGTTCGAGGCGGTGCTCTTCGAGAACGGGAACATCGAGTTCCGGTACGGGGCGATCGACCTGGCGAGCTCGGTGCCGACGGCGGGGATCTCGCTGACGAGCGATGTCGGCACGGGGCTGGATGTGTTCTCGCTCGGGAGCGGGCACACGCTCACGCACGTGGTGGACCCGAATCCGTGCCCGGCCTGCCGCGTCGACTTCAACCACGATGGGCACGTGGCGGTGCAGGACATCTTCGACTTCCTGAACGCGTGGTTCGCGGGGAGCCCGAGCGCGGACTTCAACGGGGTGAACGGGCTGGAGGTTCAGGACATCTTTGATTTCCTGAACGCGTGGTTCGCCGGCTGCTGAAGTCGGCGCTCATGACCGAACGCCGAGGACCGAGCTGGAAGGTAGCGGGCGCCTGTGGAGCCCGATGAATGACGGCGGTGGCCTGGATGCCACCGCCGTTTTTTCTTTGTTGCGGGGGCGTATGTGGGTCGTGGGAGTTGTTGCCGGGCAGGGGCGTGCGCGAGCATGTGAGCAGGGTGGTTCGGGCCGGTTGCCGCGAAGCGCGGCGAACCGGCGGCACGGCGGTTGGTGGCCGTCATGCGGAACTGTTGATGGCCGCGAGAACCGTG